>JAITBO010000209.1 GCA_031283505.1 Treponema sp.
ATAATCCGCACCCCGCGCGGCCCCGGAAGCACGGACGTTATTATCGCCTCCGTTGCCGGGCTTCCCTCGCCCGAACTCCTTGCCAATGTTGAAGCGGCCCTCTACGACCATGAACTCATAGGATTTGACGTGCGGGTCAAAGCCCCGGATGTTACCAATATAACTAGTGTCTGTCCATAATTAGAGCCTGTCCATAATGTAGACACATTATGGACTCGGACTGTAGGTCCGCGACTACCTTGAAACCCGCATTTTCGCAGCTTTTAGGCGAGAAAATGCAAGGTCTGTCCGCAAAGTAACCGACTTTGTGGACAGACTCTAAGTAATTCTTCATACTGAAGGTTTTCATGTTGAGGGATTAAAACCTCGTCCGGGACTTCGCCAAGCGGTTTTCGGGGCGGGGTTTTTAATTTCTCTCAAGCCGGCGTGGGAAGTGCCCTTATCCGGTCTCTCTTCTGCGTTTCCGTTAGAAGTTATTGACAGATACGGCATAACAGGGGAAAAATAGAACCTAATAAATGTATCCAAATATTATGGAGGAAAAATGATGAAAAGATTTGGTTTAATGGTTTTTTCCCTTGTCATAGGCGCGGCTCTGGTTTTTGCCGGGGGCGGCAAGCAGGCTACCCGGACTACTGCCACCGAGAAAACATGGAAGGCTGACGGTCCTTTTCATATTGGCATCTTGACCGAAACGGTGTCCCAGGCGGAGGATGATCTCCGGGGAGCCGAAGAGCTTATCAAACGGTACGGCAAGGTTTCCGAAGGTGGCATGATTCAGCACGTCACCTATCCGGACAACTTCATGGATCAGCAGGAAGTTTTTATCTCCCAGGTGGTTTCCCTTACCGATGATCCTCTGATGAAGGCGATCATCGTCAACAACGCTATCCCCGGTACCGCCGAGGCGTTCAGGCGCGTCCGGGAACAGCGGCCCGACATACTTCTCATCGCCGCCGAAGCCCACGAGGATCCCCTGGTCATACAGCAGGCTGCGGATTTGGCGACGAACGCCGATTTTATCTCCCGGGGCTATACGATTCCCTGGGCGGCCAAACAGCTTGGGGCCAAGACCTTCGTCCATATCTCTTTCCCCCGGCATATGTCCTATGAGTCTTTGGGACTCCGCCGGCAGATATTCGAGGCCGCCTGTAAAGATCTGGGGCTGGAATTCGTCTTTGTAACCGCTCCGGACCCGACCTCCGATGTGGGAATAGCCGGGGCCCAGCAGTATATTCTGGAGCAGACCCCCCAGTGGATAAACACTTATGGCAAGGAGACGGTCTTCTTCTGCACCAACGACGCCCATACAGAACCCCTGCTCCGGCAGCTCCTCCAGTATGGCGGTATGTTCGTGGAAGCGGACCTGCCCTCCCCTCTCATGGGTTATCCCGGCGCCCTGGGGCTGAACCTTGCCGCCGAGGCGGGGGATTTTCCGGCCATCCTCAAGAAGGTTGAAGAAGCGGTGATCGCCAAGGGAGGGGCCGGAAAATTTGGTACCTGGGCCTTCTCCTATGGGTTTGCCCAAAGCGCCGGATGGGGGGAATATGCCAAGCGTATCATTGAAGGCAAGGCCCAACTGGGCAACCTGGATGATATGTGGGCCGCCTTGGGCGAATTTACCCCCGGCGCAAAGTGGAACGGAGCTTATTATGTGGACGCCAATACGGGGATCCGCGCCCGAAATCACTTGCTGGTGTATATGGATACTTATATTATGGGCCAGGGTTTCCTGCCCACCACCGCCCAAACGGTCCCGGAAAAATATTTTAACATCAAGTTCCAGGGCGGAAATTAAACCATAATCCTTCATGCCGAAGATCAAAGTTTCGTCCGGGACGCCGCACAAAGGGCTTCCCGGCGCGAGGTTCTTAATCCATTTTAGTTTCCTTTCTTTTGAGGTAAGGAGTTTTCATGGCTGATGATTCGCCCCTGCTCCGGCTGGAGGGTATCTCGAAGGAATTCTACGGGACGCCGGTGTTATCGGATGTTAAATTTTCCCTGAACAAGGGGGAAATTGTCGCGTTAGTTGGGGAAAATGGGGCAGGCAAAACCACCCTGATGCATATTCTCTTTGGAATGCCCGTAATTGCCGACACCGGAGGTTACGGAGGCGCTATTTACCTTCGAGGCAAACCGGCGTCCTTTAAAAGCCCTTTCGACGCCCTGGAGGCGGGGATAGGCATGGTCCACCAGGAATTTTCCCTGGTTCCGGGATTTACGGCTTATGAAAATATCCTCCTTAACCGGGAGCCTGTAAAGGGAAACCCGGCGGTGGAGGTTTTTGGGGATAGGATGGCCACCCTCAGGCGGGATACGATGAAAGAGCGGGCCGGCTGGGCCATTGCCAAACTGGGGGTCAAGATAGACCCGGAGACGGTGGTGGCCGAAATGCCTGTGGCCCACAAACAGTTTACCGAAATTGCCAGGGAGATAGACCGGGATCAAGTGGAAATCCTGGTTCTGGATGAGCCGACTGCGGTACTTACGGAGAGCGAGGCGGACATCCTTCTGGCCGCTCTGAAACGTCTTGCCGCCGAGGGGATAGGGATTATCTTCATCTCTCATCGTCTCCGGGAAGTGACCGAAATCGCCGACCGGGTGGTGGTCCTTAGGGACGGCCGCATCATCAAGGATACGCCGTTGCGGGGAGTAACGGTTCCGGATATAGCCTCATGGATGGTGGGCCGGGAAGTGTCGAATCAGGGGCCGGGGGATCGGGGGGGAGCTTCCCTTTCCGCCGAAAACCGGGCCGAAGCCCTGCGGGTGGAGCATCTTTGGGTGGATATGCCCGGCGAGACGGTCCGGGACGTTTCTTTTGCGGTTGCCAAAGGGGAAATTTTTGGGATTGGGGGGCTCGCGGGCCAGGGCAAGCTGGGGATTCCCAACGGTGTCATGGGGCTTTGGCCTTCCGGGGGCAGGGTCTTTTTGGACGGCGCGGAAGTACCTCTGGGGAATCCCAAGACCGCCCTGGACGCGGGAATGGCGTCCGTCTCGGAGGATCGCCGGGGAGTCGGGCTCCTGTTGGATGAAAGCCTGGACTGGAACATCGCTTTTGGGGCCATGCAGAATCAAGGCGCATACCTCAAGTCCTATTTCGGCGGCCTTTTTACCCTCAGAGACGACAAGGCCATGCGGGCCCTGGCGGAAGAATACATAAAAAAACTGGAAATCAAGTGTACCGGCGGCAAACAGCCCGCCAAGGAGCTTTCCGGGGGAAACCAGCAAAAAATATGTCTTGCCAAGGCTTTTGCTCTGAACCCGAAACTTCTTTTTGTGTCCGAGCCTACCAGGGGTATAGATGTAGGGGCGAAGAAAATCGTGCTGGATACCCTTCGTTCCTACAACAGGGAACGGGGAACCACTATTGTCATGGTTTCCAGCGAACTGGAGGAACTCCGCTCGGTCTGTGACCGGATCGCCATTGTGGAGAACGGGCGTATAGCGGGGATACTGCCCCCCAACAGGGCGGCGGCGGAATTCGGTCTCCTGATGTCCGGGGGGAATCTATGAACGACGGTTTTAAGAAACGGGTAAGCGAATTTATTGTCGATTTCGGCTGGCCCCGGCTGATCATTTTCTTGTTTGTGGTAATGCTTTTCATCGCCGCTCCTATTGTGGGGGTACGGGTGGACAATTCCCTCAAAGATGTGCTGGTCAGATTTGGTCAGAACGGGGTCATGGTCCTGGCCATGGTTCCCATGATGCAGGCCGGCGCGGGGCTTAACTTCGGCCTTCCGGTGGGCATCATTGCGGGTCTTTTGGGGGCCACTTTGTCCATGCAGTGTCACTTTACCGGTATTGGGGGCTTCCTGATGGCCATTATTTTCAGCCTTCCCTTTTCCGTCCTTTTCGGCTGGCTCTATGGGATGCTCCTCAATAAAGTAAAAGGTGAAGAAATGACTATCGCCATGTACGTGGGCTTTTCTGCGGTCACCTTCATGGCTATCATGTGGCTTATCCTCCCTTTTACGAATCCCACCATGGTTTGGGGATATACCGGGCAAGGGCTCAGGACGACCATCACCCTGGACGGCTACTGGTCCCGGATTCTTAATAATTTCCTTGTGGTTAAGCTTGGCCCGGTTTTTGAATTTCCCACCGGGTCCATCCTGTTCTTCGCCCTGATGTCCTTCATTATGTGGCTTTTTATGCATAGCCGCACCGGGACGGCCCTGACTGCGGTGGGCTCTAATCCTGATTTTGCCCGGGCCGGGGGCGTTTCCGTTCACCGTATGCGTATCATCAGTGTCATGGTTTCCACGGTTTACGGGGCCATAGGTATCCTGGTCTATCAGCAGAGTTTCGGTTTTATCCAACTCTACCAGGCGCCTTTGTACATGGCTTTTCCCGCAGTAGCCGCGGTGCTTCTGGGAGGCGCTTCGGTGAATAAGGCGACCATCCTCCATGTGGTGGTGGGCACTTTTCTGTTCCAGAGCATCCTTGCCATGACCCCCTCGGTGATCAACAGCGTCCTTAAAACCGATATGTCCGAAGTCATCCGCATCCTCATTTCCAACGGGATGATCATTTACGCCTTGACCCGGAAAACGAAGGTGACCAAATGAAACAAAATCCCCACCGCCTTTTAGGGGCGGATTTTCTTGCGAATAACATGGTGGTAGTCATTTTTGTGGTTATCACGGCGGCGGCGGTCCCCCTGTCGGGATTATCCATGACATCCATACTTCAGGAGATACTTACCCGTCTGGGGAGGAACTGTTTTCTGGTGTTCAGCCTGGTTCTTCCCATTATGGCGGGCATGGGGATCAACTTCGGCATGGTCCTGGGGGCCATGGCCGGGCAGATCGGCCTTATCTTCGCGGTGGACTGGAACATCGTAGGGGTGCCGGGACTTGTCTTTGCTTCCCTTATCGCCGTTCCCATCGCCGCCCTTCTGGGCTGGCTTGCGGGGACCATCCTTAACCGCGCCCGGGGCCGGGAAATGGTCACGGGTTATATGCTGGGATTCTTCATGGACGGTTTCTATCAACTTATCGTCCTCTATCTTATGGGCTTCATCATTCCCGTTCATTCCCTTGCCATCACGTTAAGCCGGGGTTACGGCATACGGAACACCCTCAACCTGGAAACCATGCGTATGTCTCTGGACCGGCTTATCCCCCTGCGAATAGGGACCATTACCCTGCCCGTTGCCAATTACCTCATCATCGGCGTTCTCTGCCTTTTCATCATCTGGTTCAGGCGTACCAAGCTGGGTCAGGATATGCGGGCTGTGGGGCAGGACCAGCAGGTGGCCCACGCGGCGGGTATACCGGTGGACTATACCCGCATCATCGCTATCGTCATTTCCACTATTCTTGCAAGCCTTGGACAGATCATCTTCCTTCAAAACATGGGGAACATGGCCACCTACAACGCCCACCGCCAGACCGGTTTCTTCGCCGCAGCCGCCATTCTTGTAGGAGGGGCTTCGGTGAGCAAAGCGACTATCACCAACGTCTTTATCGGGACCGTACTGCTCCACCTCATGTACATCGTGGTCCCCCGGGCGGGGATCAACCTTTTTGGGGACGCCATGATAGGGGAGTATTTTCGGGATGCCTTCAGCTTCGCGATTATCGCCCTGGCTCTGGTGATCCATGCATGGCGCAAGCGGGCCAACGCCGAACAGAACCGCTCGGCTCTGCGGGGCGCCGCCGGAACTGCGGCTGAGTAAGGGAGGATAGTATGGCCGAAACAAAAATGAACGCCGGACAGGGCGGCGGCAGTTCTCGCCGCCGCATCATCATACGCGCCGCCCTCATAGCCATTTGGATAGGCGCGGGGGCGGTCCTCTTTATCTTTAGCCGGGGCCACGCGCTCTTGGTGGACAATCGCAACCTTCAGGACCAGAGTATACGGGCGCCGGACATGATCACCGTGTTTGTGGACGACCTGAACGGCCTTGAATTCTTCCGGGGCGACCGGGATCGCTTCCAGGTAGCCGGATCCAAACACCGGATCTCAATCGAATTCAGCGACGGGACCCCGCCTTTTGAAGGGACTTTCACCCTGCCTATTAAGGACGATATGTATATCCTTTCCATCCCCAAGATGATTTCCAGCATAGAACCTTTCGTGGAGGTCTTTCATTCCGAAGAGGTCAACCGGCAGGAAGCCGCAGCCGCCCGCGCCGCCGGGGAGCCAGAACAGGCCGGTGAAACGGAGGAAATCGGCCTGTTTGACACTATGTTTGGGGAGTGATAGGAAGATATGGGCGCATCCAGCCTGCGGCTGGACCGGGCTATCCGTTCCAATCTTTTGGCTAACGCCAAAAGGATTTCCGCTTCTATCCCTTGCGCGTCCCCTGTGTTTTGGGGAACCCGCATGGGGAAAAACCCTTTCCAGCTTTCCCGGAATCTTCCCCGGGAGTTTTCGCGTACCGGCGGAAAAGGGGTACTCAAATTCGCAAAGATACCAGCCTCTTCGAGGTTTGCCCTTTGCGGGAAGCGGTTTGGTCCGCGGCTGTTTAACATTCCGCGGGGATCAGAAGTCCCTATCGGCCCCCCCCCGGATAAGCTGTATCCGCTCCATAAAGTCATCACCATCACAATGCCGCTATATCTTCGACGGAAAGCCCGGTATCCTCCGCAATTTGCTCAATGGGTGCCCCGCGTTTTTTCATTTGAGCGGCGACTTTCTCTATGCCTTCCTGTATGCCTTCCCGCCTGGCGTGGTTGAGTCCGCTGGTCCAGTCCGATAGCGCCATTTCCCTCATTTGATATATACGCAATGCCTCTTTGTCGCTTGATACATATTCCATCTTCTTTTCCGCTTTCTGTATCCCCATGTCCATGTTGATTACCTCCTCCACCAGGCTTTTCGGGCTGTCACGGTCAAACCACGTCAGCCACCGGTGCAGCGCATCGTTCCGTATGTCCCTTTCCCCTACCCGCCGGAACTTTACCATATCTATAAAGTGGATTTCCAAGGCTTCCGTCAATATAACTTCACGGTGTCTGTCTTCCCGTATATGAAAACTTGTATAAAACTCAGAAATCTGCGGCAAAAATTCGTAATTTACTATGTTTATCGCTATCACATCCGGTGTTTCCCGGTAATCCTGCCCCGCTTCCATACTCCGCGAAAACTCACGGCTCCAGTAAAACAGACTCCGCCGGTCCATGTTCCCCAGATTGCG
>JAITBO010000216.1 GCA_031283505.1 Treponema sp.
CAGGAAACTATGCCTACTAAAAAATGTGCTAAAAACCTCCAAAATTCAGCAAATTTCTCTTGAATTTGACAAAATCTGATGCTTTTTTAGCTTCAGACTGGCTGAATAGTTACAAAAAAACAAGGGTTTGCAAGAAAAAGTCAAAAAATCCGCCTTTTGCGGATGGACCGCCCCGGTTCTGTGTCTGCCGCTAGGCCGCCGGAAGGCTCATCTTTTCGCGGGCCGGAAAAAGCCGAAAAGACTGCCGCAGAAACCCCCGACGATGTGGGCAAATTCGGAAATATTGTCCGCCCTGAAGGAATTGATAAGCTCCTTTCCAAGGTACAGTATCAGAATAAGAATGAAGGTTAGGGGTATCTCGCCTTTATTGAAGTTGGTAAACGAAGCCAGCAGTATCAGCATAAAAACCACCCCGGAAGCCCCCAGAAGAAAACTGGAAAAAAACAGGGTGTTCAGGACCCCGGTGACCAGGGCGGTGACGGCGATCATCAGGAGGAGGCTGCGGGAACCGTAGGTCGCCTCCAGGATGGGGCCGATGAGCAGGATAAAGGAAAAATTGGAGAGGAAATGGTTGATGTCCGCGTGGCCCATCACATGGGTAAAGAGGGTCACCCAGTTTCTGACGCTCCCGAAGTGAAACCCTCCCCGGCCTGGAACCATGAACCAGGTCTGGGTAAGGCCCCGGAGTATGGTCTGGTTAAGGACCAGCGCCGCCGCGCTGACAAACGTAAAGGTAAGCACTGTAGGGGCGTTGTATTTTATCTTCATTGATTTGTATTACCCTTTGAGGCTGTTCCAAAACTTCAGTTTTTGGAACAGCTTCCTTAGATTTAGTGGAAAAACCGGGTTTTTGCCGGTTTTTCCAAGAGATTAGTTCAAAACCAACCGGGTTTTGAACTAATCTCCTTTATCTTAGCCTTCGAGCAATTCAAGTTGTACCGGACAGTGATCCGATCCCTGGACATCGGGCCGGATGGTCGAACTCCCCACCCGGCGTATAAAGCCGGGGTCCACGCAGTGATAGTCGATTCTCCATCCTACGTTCCGGTCCCGTGCGCCGCCCCGGTAGGACCACCAACTATAGTGGCCCCCTTCACCGGGCCGGAAGCGCCGGAAGGTGTCGATGTACCCCGCGCCGGTAAAGGCATCCATCCAGGCCCGCTCTTCGGGAAGGTAGCCGGCGTTCCCCTCGTTTTCTTTGGGCCGGGCCAGGTCTATGGGCGTATGGGCTATGTTGTAATCCCCGCAGAGGACCAGATGCCGGCCTTTGGCGGTCAGGCTGCCGCAAAGTTCCAACATGGCGGCACAGAAGTCCAGCTTATACCCCAGCCGGGCCCCCGCGTCCTGGGAATTGGGGAAATAGGCGCAGATAAGGACGAAGTCCCGGTAATCCGCCTGGAGAACCCGTCCCTCGTCATCGAAAGCCCCTATCCCCAGGGGCTTTACTTCATCAGGTTCGGTTTTGCTGTAGATGGCCGTCCCGGAATAGCCCTTCTTTTTGGCGCTGGCCCAGTAGGAAAAATAGGGCTTCCCCGCCGTGTCCGCCGGGCGGATCAGATCCGGGGAAAGCTGATCCGGAGCGGCCTTGGTTTCCTGCATACAGAGAATATCCGGCGATTCGTCCCGTATCCATTGGACAAACCCCCGCTTCTCGACCGCCCGTATCCCATTGACGTTCCACGAAAGTATCCGCATCCTTTAGCTCCATACTTACCATAGCATTCTTTCTTCCCTTAGCCAATGCCCCGTATATTGCAGGATAAACGCATAGGAATTTTAACCATGGAGATACACGGAGTTTTTATTACTAATCGGGTTTTATCTCCCTGCAACTCCGTGGTAGTTTTTTTCTAAGAACATAGTGATTTAGGGCAATTTTATGGAGTAAAAAAGTAAATGCAGGACCCCTTCCGTTTTTACTTCCGCGTACTCCGTGGTAAATTTTTTATGCCAATAAAGTCCGGAACTATGCCGGGGACGGGAGTTGAACCCGTACCCCCTTGCGGGGAGGGGATTTTAAGTCCCCGGTGTCTACCATTCCACCACCCCGGCATTTCTAAGCGGCTTTCAGGCTACCATATACGCCACCCGGCAAACACACGCGAAACATTACCAAAACTAGTGTATCATATTCTATCACCCTGGGGCAAGGGATCGCTTTGCCTCATCAGCAATTCTCAGTTTGAAAAAACAATGCCCTAAATTGACAAAATATGTGAGGCTGTTCCAAAACTTCAGTTTTTGGAACAGCTTCCTTGGATTTACTGGAAAAACCGGGTTTTTGACCGGGTTTTCCAAGAGCCTGTTCCAAAACCATGCGCGTTTAGCGCACAATCAATTAGTTTTGGAACAGGCTCATACGGCTATTTTTTTCTTGTTTCCTCTGTGTAACTCAGAGAACCTCTGGTTCCAAAACTCCGTGGTTTTTTTCTTAAAACGGGTAATGATACCTGAATTGTGGGTCAAGTTTAGAGCAAAGCCGGGGGGCTTGTTTTTGTGAATCGCTCAAAGCGGTTAGTTTTGGAGCCGCCTAAAGGCGGCTGTGGTTGGCGGAGTTTGTAGCCGGTATGGAGGATGTACTTGATGTATACACCCGGAAACGGGATGTAAAGCGCTGCCGGTCTGTATGGACGAATGTCCCAAACAACTGATAGGGGGAAACCTGAAGTCCGCTGCCGATTAAACCGGGACAGCCTGCGTGTATTGACACGGAATATGAGAGAAAGGGGGCCTGGGATATTTTATGTTTGTGGCGCTTTTGGAAGGCTGGTGAAGGGCTGAAATCACCGCACAGAGAACCGTAGGGATAGGACGGAACAAATACAACGAATGGCGGACGAAGGCTTTCCGGCGGCTGAGAAAATCATACTGGTTATGGATAACCTGAATACCCATAGTAGTACGTCTGTGTATGAAACTTTTCCGGCAGAAGAAGCGAAAGGGCTTAAAGACAGGCTGGAAATTCAATATAGTCCGAAAGATGGGAGAGGGCTTAATATGGCCGGGATAGAACTCAATGTGATAAACAACCAAGGCCTGTCACTGCGGATACCCACTCTAGAACGAATGAGGGAAGAAGCGGTGACATGGAACCGGAGACGCAATAAGGAAGCCTGTAAAATCAACTGGCGTTTTACTACTACTGATGCCCGGATAAAACTTCACGGCTTATATCCAGAGTTTTAGTCTAAGCAAGGTGCTAGGTTAGAAATTCGTTTGTGGATTATCTATGACGTGGATTTATACTTTATTTTTAGACAACCTTATGCCAAATCCAGTACGGTAAAATACAAATAATTTTCTAATTTGGGGTTTCTATTTTATGAGGAGGTAGTTATGAAAAACTACAAAAAAATTTTGACGGGGATACCCTGTATTTTACTGGTATCCATAGCGTTGGCTGGTTGTAGTGATATTTTCACTCCTCCAGAAACAACAGACTTTAATGGACCGGTTGATGGCAACCTTACTTGGCGTGGCGAGCTTGCTCTTACTCGGCTGATGGTAAGCCATACTACTGATATAGAGACTCTGGAGAAAATGGCAAATAGTATCCTCCAGATAGATATAGGAGGAGGAGCCGCAAGGAGTGTTGCAAAATTTCCAACTATTACCGGAGTACGGAAAGTTACGAGCATCCCCGCAAAATCCTTTAGCTCCGACGGTGAGGGTGCCCGTTCTGTTGTAGCGGAATGTGAAGAACCGGTAGAGCTTTATACCTTTGAAGTGACAGACGTGGCTCAAGAGACAACAGGGTATATCCTGGCTTCCAATGACAACCGCATCGGGAACATCCTCGCTATTGTTGAGAATGGGGAGTTTGATGACCCGGATAACCCCTTTACCGAAATACTGCATAAAAACCTTGAGGCATATATCGATGAGACAATAGCGGCATACGAGACGCTTACTGATGCGGACGCGCTTGCGGCGCTTGAAAAATTGAAACCCCGGGAAGAAGGCCGCAAATTGATTTCTCATTGGGATTCAGTGAAGGACTATCTGAACTCAGGCTTTTATATTGATCCTGATTATAATTACACTTCTGATTTTCAGGTAGTAAAGGCTCCCCTTATAACCACAAAATGGAACCAGACTGCCCCCTATAGTAACTATTTGAACTATGCGTTATATCTGGAGGGGAAGACAGCCAAAAATTACAAAGCTGGATGCGTACCGGTAGCATTGGCACAACTGGTAACCTACATCAGTATATGATCCCGATAACTCCCACCGTCACGGCGTTTAATCAGCCCACAATAGACAGTTGGAATCCGAAAGCCGGTCTCTGGACCGGACAATATAATTGGACGGCTATGAAGAATATCAGTACGCTTACCGAAGGCAATACTGCCTTAGTTGGGCAGATTGGGGTATTACTGTATCAAATTGGTAAAAACCTTAATGTTGACTATAGAGCAGAAGATACTTCCTTATCTTTTGACTTAGATACTATCACCAATCAAATAAGTTCAACCCCTCTTATGAATACACTACAGGCGATGGGATATACCACAGGTAATGGCTTTCAGTATGTACCTTATGTAGACAATACTTCTGCCGGGACTGCTTACCGAACCACCAGAAAGAATACTTTGAATCAAGGCCATCCTTATTTGCTAAGTGGGGTTGATAAACAGGGGAGTACTAACCCCTCACAGTGGATAGGTCATGCATGGCTGGTTGATGGCTATGGAACGATGACCTACTATTGCGAAGCATTGAGGCATCCTAGTGGTACTATAATTGAAGTAGAGATTACCTTAACTAACGACCGTATGATGGTACATTGCAATATGGGAAGAGAAATAGGAAACGGATGGTACATTGATGGTATCTTTGATGTTGCGAATATGGCAAGTTTTCCCGGTAACGATATAGGCCCGGACGGCGTACCTGATTTCTCCGACTATGTTAATTGGATGGTGTCAGTACCGAACTTGTAGAATTTTATCTATGCTGTATATACCCCGCCATAGAGGTGGGGTTTGTGGATTGACCCAATTGAAAGATAAGGAGACAGGTAATATGAAGCAAAATATCTTGAGCATATTGGCGGTATTTGCCGCTTTGTTGTTCAGCGCCTGTAATTTAGCGTTTGATTTTTCCGGTATTCAGCAAAAAAAGACGGTGGAGGACGACAGCACTCCCACACCGGAACAGAAATCCGGGCAGGAAATACAAAGCATGGAACAACTCTTTGATCCGGATGTTTTCAATGCACAGAGAGCCGCGTGGGAAGCGGAGCATCCTAGTCGCTATAGTTTTTATCAGGGGCATAGTGGTGGGGATGTGTATCTATCAACTGTTATTACTGTAATAGATAATATACCGGATACGATGGTACTGCCAGATAAAGATGAGACAGATTCCTTATTGCGTTGCAGTACCATATCAGAGTTATACGGAAAAATTGACACGGTATGGAATGAACTGCGCTATACGGACGCGTTATTTTTGATCAAATATGACGATCAACGCCGTTACCCGAAGTTTATAGAAATCAAGAACATCAATGACAGCGGATATGATTATCGGGTATATATAGTGGTGGCATATGATAAAGAAGTGATTATTGTTGATAGTTCGGGGGATGACAATATTCCCTCATCTTCTGGAACCATAATTGATTTATCGGATATTCATTGGTGGTGAACCGAGGTAAATTTCAGCGGCAATATGCTGGCTCTAAAGCCAACTCCCAGACAGCCCTCCGGTGATCTCCGCCTATGTAGGGGCCGACATTACTTCGGGCATCCTCGTCACCCGGCTTGCGCATAAAAAGGGTCTCAACCTTTTCATCGACATCGGCACCAACGGAGAGATGGTCCTTGCCAAAGACGGGCGACTGGCGGCTTCTTCCACCGCCGCGGGTCCCGCCTTTGAGGGGATGAACATATCCTGCGGTATGCGGGCAGGCGCCGGCGCCGTCGAATCCTTTACCGTCGACGACTCAGGCTCCCTTTCATACAAGACCATCGGCGATACAAAAGCTGCCGGCATCTGCGGCAGCGGACTTTTGGACATCGCCGGGGAACTTGTGCGCACAGGGCTTATCAACAAAAACGGCCGCCTTGTTTCGCCTGACGGTGGAGCGTACCCGCCGGCATTGAAAGAACGAATGGGGCACATTGACGGCAAGAACGCTTTCTTTATCTCAGGCGACGTGTACCTCTCCCAGAAGGACATCAGGCAGATTCAGCTTGCCAAAGGGGCGATACGTTGCGGCATAGAGATGCTCCTCTCTCGTTTCGATGTTACTGCGGAGGAAGTTGGCGAAGTTATCATCGGCGGTTCCTTCGGCTACCACCTCAACGAAAGGAGCCTGGTCAACATCGGCCTTTTGCCGCCCCAATGCGCCGGAAAAATCACATTCGCCGGAAACACCTCCCTGTCCGGGGCCGCCGCCTTTCTTCTTAACGTCCCGTTCCGGGAGGAGATGCGGAAATTGGCCGCCGGGGGTTGACCGGGTAGAACTGGCGCAGGACGCTGAATTCGAGCGGACCTTTATCAAACACCTGGGCTTTTAACCATGCCCCGCAGCCATGATCCGGCAAATCGATCTTAACGCCTACTGCGCGGGCCACCTTTCCGGCAGTATTTTGAACGACAGAATCGTTGCCTTCCCCCAGAGTTTTGTCACCGAGGCGAAAGTCCTGGGCGCGGCGGCCCACAGGACCGGCGATGGATTCGAGACGGTCCAATATCTCTTTGAAGAACCTGAAGCCCTGCTCGGTCTCCCCTGCATCGCGGAAGCCGAACCGGTGCGCCGGGTGCTGGAACAGATACGCGGAGCGCCGAAGGATAAAACCCTGCTCCTCAAAGCCAACGGCCCCTATTCGATCCTTGCCTCTTTGATCGATCCCCGGCACCTTTACCGCTGGCTGGTAAAACACCGTCCCACCGTCCGCCAAGCTCTGGATCGGATCACCGCGGACCTTGCGGAGTATCTGTGCGCCGCAGCCGCCTGCGGAGTCTCGATCATTTCCCTTGCCGATCCTTACGCCAACCTGGAGGTGTTGGGAGAAAAGCGTTACCGTGAATTTGCCGCGCCCTTCCTGATGCGGCTGATGAGGGACATCGCTTCCGGAGTTGACGGATGCGTGGAGAAACCCGGGGTACTTCTTCACCTTTGCCCCACAATTCGGTTCCCCTCGTGCGGCTGGGATACCTGGACATCCGGAATATCCCGGTCAAACACGATTCATATATCGACGCGTTGATCCGGCCTTCCGGTTTCAAGCCGGGGCTTACCATTTTGGGAGATCAGTGCATCTACGCGCAAAACACGGAAAAACTGGTGGTCCTCACTTTTGCCGACGGTCCTCATTCTTCTTTTATATAACGCGAGTCCGATAATTTAGAAGGCCAAATGTCAAATTTATATTGGGCGCATCATCTCCTTCGGGTCTGTGCTATAAGGAAAGGATTGTTAAACTGTATGTGTAGGGATATATGAACCGGCTGCGCTCATCCCGCTGGCTGGAACCGGAAGCGGCGGAGTATTTTGCCGGCAAGCGTAAGGAATGGAATTGTTTTTACGCTAAAAAGGCGCTTCCCGCCGGGCTTCCGGTGTTTCGTGGGGGACAAGGCCCTGGCGGCTCTGGCGGCAATCTTTTTCTGACGGGCGGTTCCGCCGACCTCAAAGGCCTCAATGCCGTGGGCCTCCCGGAACGCCCTATTCTGCCGCAAATCGGGAGGGCCGGTACATCCACTTTGGTATACGGGAATTCACCATGGTAGCGATCTCCAACGGTGTATAACTCCATGGGGGGGGGCTACGGGCTTTTTGCGTCACCTGGGGAACCTCTGGGCCATCCCCAATGTGCGGGTCCGGCGTCCAGCCGATGTCGAGGAAACCGCCGAAGCCTGGCCATGGCTCTGGATCGCAAAATTTACAGTTTTACAAGGCTGAAAGCCTGAAAAACTGCAAGAGTCTGTCCCAATACTCCGTGGTTTTTTTCTTAAAACAGAGGCTTTCCCAAAACTTCAGGTTTGGGAAAGCCTCAACAGATAACGATACCTGAATTGCGGATCAATTTTGGCTCCTTAGGACGTGGAAATGGGACCACCTGTCCCGGATGGAACTCGTTAAACGGTTTTCAAGCCAGTGCGAATTCACCTCTCAATATTTTACAGGGAAATCCGATATTTATATCGTATATAACCGGGGCTATACCTCAATCCGTACCTACATTTGGCGGTGCAGCCAGGAGAAGCGGATAGCAGGCTATCACCCGGTTAGGGATTTTTTCCCATGTAGGAATTTTGGAGATGGTGATATAAATTATGGAAAAGAAAAAATTACTGCTGGTAACTATTTCGGTAGGCGTGTTTCTCGTAATTGTGATTGGGGCTTCTATAATGGTGTTTTCACCCCGGAATCCGGCATCCGCCGTAACGGTGGACATACCGGCGCGGCCTGTTCCCCCAGGGGTTCCGGAGACCCGGAATCCCTCCGTTGTTCCAGACAGCGCCGTTACTTCCGGAATTGCCGGTTCCCCTGTTCCTACGCCGGGCAGCGTCGTAGTTGAGACGGGCCAGCCCCTTATCCAGGTACAGCCGGCAACGGCGGATCCCGCAGACATGGTAAGGAATTCCGGCAGTTATCAGACCCTGCAAGTTCCGCCGGCTTCGCCTTCGGCGGTACAGGAAAACAGGTTTTATATTAACAATGACAGTACCCAGCCGATATTGATAGAACGGAAAGAAGGGGACGCCAATACCAGGGTTGTCATCAATGTACCGCGCCCTTCGACGGCGGCGGTTCCGGATGTTTCTCCCGCGTCCCGGCCTTCCCCTGTCCCGGCCGCCCGGCGGGAAGAAACCGCTGTCAGTCAAGCGGGCAGAAATACTGCCGCTTCCAATACTAAAACTGCGGTCAAAACGCCTGACGTTCCGGCCCGGACGACAGCGCCGGTTGCCCGGTCTGTTCCCCCGCAACAACAAAGTAGAAGTTATAACGCTTACTGGGTACAGACCGGATCTTTTCCCACAAGAACCCAGGCCGATAAAGCCAGGGAAATCTTGGCTTCCAAGGGGCTTACCGCTATCATTGAAAACGGGGACGTAAAAGGCAAAACCTGGTACAGAGTCCGGGTCGGGCCTTATACCTCCCAAAATGAAGCGGATTACTGGCTTTCCCTTATCAAGTCGATAAACGGCAAGCCTTATATCGATCTGGCATCAAGCATAGTCTGGCAGAGTTCCGCAAGACCGTAGAACGGTTGTTTTTTGTCCGCCTATATTATATAACTCATGTTATGCAGGTAAAGAAGATTTAATTTGCGTAACATGATCGTTTACAAGGTGAAGAAACAAATTGTACCGCCGGTATCTACAGGGAGTTTTAGATATGCCGGTTCCTGGTACATAAGAACCCGTGGAGATAACATGGCTGAAGGGTCATGTTATTTCATTTTTGTATAAGTTGTTAGAATAAAATATGCGGTATTTTATTCTTGCGCGGATTCCGGGGCTTTTTGAAGCAGTACATCCCTTGACAAAAAAGGGCAGCTTGCCCATAATAAGGCATTATTAGGGGGAGGTATGTCGCAGTCGTTTTCCTCAGAAAAACATTTGTTCGTTATTAATCCCCTTGTGTTTCCGAAGCTCAGAGATATTAACCATGTCATTGCTGAAATAGTCCGTTGTTTTGACGACCTTCAAGCGGCGCTTCAGGTTTCGTCCGGCAATATTTTACCGCGTTTACTCAGCTTTTGGTCCGCAGAAAGCCCTTACGCCATTCATATCCCCCGTTTTTCCCGGGACGGGATCAGCATCATACAAAAGTACATAGCCCTCGTGGGTGGGGAAATCCCGGCACAGGTCTGCGTTGCCGGGATACAAAACATCGAAGATCAAATAAAGGCGTCTGCTATTCCTACAGACATAATTGATTGTGGAAATATCTATGCCCTTAATTCCTGTGCGGCAGGTTTTGATAATGTCACAGGGTCACGTTACTATACAATCACGAACATTGTTGCAACGGTCTACAATAGCCGCCGCCCGATGCAGCATCTGCTTATCGCCAATATCATCAATCTTGTTCTTACTTATTTCCACAATACCCCCGGAAAACAGGAAGGAAAAGGGCCTGGTTCTTATCCGAAAAAGCCTTGCTGTGGGTGACTGGAGGGCCTATGCCATAGAGGTATGTCTATAAGGGCATCTGCCGCCGCAAGGACGGACCAAAGGCGGGGCATCGTAAGAGTTGTGTTAGAAAGACCGTAATCGGCGGATAATCTTAGGAGGTAGTTTTATGAAGAAAAATGAGTTAGCGGCGGTCATCAGGGTTGATGAGGGAAAATGCGTAAACTGTCACGCCTGTATTGCCGCCTGTCCGGTAAAGTACTGCAACAACGATGCAGGGACGAAAGTAACCGTCAATCATAACCTCTGCATAGGTTGCGGATCTTGTATCCAGGCATGTACCCATCATGCACGGCTCCTGGTGGATGACTCGGAGCAATTTTTTACCGCCCTGGACAAAAAGGAAAAAATCATAGCTATTGTTGCCCCCGCAGTGGCTTCCAATTTTCCCGGACAATATCTCAACCTGAATGGCTATCTGAAATTTCGTGGGGTGGAAGCGGTCTTTGACGTAAGCTTTGGCGCGGAACTTACCGTTTTTTCCTATGTAAAGTACATAAATGAAAAACACCCCTCTTTCTGCATAGCCCAGCCCTGTCCCGCCATCGTTACTTATATTGAAATCTATCATCCTGAGATGATCCCCTATCTTGCCCCGGCGGATAGTCCTATGCTGCATATCATCAAAATGATCCGAGAATACTATTCCCAATACCGGAATCATAAAATAGCCGTCCTTTCTCCCTGCATCTCCAAGCGCCGGGAATTTGACGAAACGGGCCATGGGGACTACAACGTTACTTTTGCGGCATTGTACGAATACCTGGAACGGCAGAAGGTGAATCTTGCTTTGTTTAAGGCGGAAGAATACGTTAATCCGCCGGCGGAACGGGCGGTAACATTTTCCATGCCCGGAGGGCTCCTTATCACTGCGGAACGGAACAGCCCCGGCATAGGCAGGGTAACCCGGAAGATTGAAGGGGTTCACACTATTTATCCCTATCTGGCGGACGCCGCAGACACCATACGTTCCGGCGGCGGCAGGAACGGGGAACTGTCCCTTCTTGTGGACTGCCTTAGCTGTGAAAAAGGCTGTAACGGCGGGACTGGTACCCGGAACAAAAAGACGCCTATGGACAAACTGGAAGCCCCTATCTGGAAACGCCGGGCCGAAATGGAAGCGAAATACGGCGGATCATCTTCGATAAAAAAAAATCAAAAAAAAGTTTTTAAGGTACTTTCACGTTACTGGAAAAAGGGCCTCTATGACCGCTCCTACCGGGACCTTTCCAAAAACTATACTCTAAAAATACCGGATGATCGGGAACTAACGGAGATTTATAAAAAACTGCGGAAATACGGTGAACAGGATATCTACGATTGTAATACTTGCGGTTACGGAAGCTGCCGGGGCATGGCAATCGCGGTTTTTAACGGCCTTAACAGGCCAGAAAATTGTCATCATTACGGCCTTTCTCTTATTGAGGAAGATCGGGGAACCATTGATATGCTGAACCAGAACTTGAATACGCAGATTGAAAAATCCCTTGACTTTATGAAAGGCATCAATGATCTTATCGAAAACCTTAACGATCAGATTATACGGCAGGCTTCCTCCATTGAAGAATCTTCTGTGACCATTGAGGAGATGATGGATACTATCAACAATACAGCAGAAATGGCTCAAAAGAAGCAGACGGCTATTAAGGATCTGGTGAACAATGTGGAACAGGGCCGGGCTTCCATGCACGAAACTATTGAAGCGGTAGAAAGCATAACCAAGGGTGTTGAAGGCGTTAGTTCCACCATTAAGGTGATCGGCAGCATTGCCTCCAATACCAACCTCCTGTCTATGAACGCCGCCATTGAAGCGGCTCACGCCGGGGATGCGGGCAGGGGCTTCGCTGTCGTAGCGAATGAAATCCGCCGCCTTTCCGAAACAACCCGTGAAAATTCCCAGAATATCGCCCATATACTTACCAATGTCATCGATGGCATAAAAACAACAACCACCCGATCTTCCCTAACCGATGTCTTGATCAGTACCATGGCGGAAGAAATAAATGGGTTTGCCTATACTATGACGGAACTTATCAACAGCCTGGGAGGATTATCTAAAGGAAGCCGGGAGATCACTACTGCCCTTAGCCTTCTGCGGGAACACGCGGAAGCGATAAAGACAGGTTACCACAACATGATGGATAAGACTCATAACCTTGAGGCATCTATGCAGATGCTTATAAAAATGGGCGGGACGGAACAGTCTTAAAACAGTTGGGAGACGCCTTATGGAGATGGGGTATCCGGCAGGATAGGCATATAGAAATTCCCATGTCCCTGCAAAGACGATATATTTTTCCGGGGCTGATTATCGAAAATATTTATATGCGCCGGCTCTGTTTATATGCCCTGGATCACCTCCAGTTTTTGAACAACAGGTGTACAATAACCGGTAAGGATCCGAAATATATGGAAATAGTCGTCGCCGATCCGGCGAAAAATATCACTGTTTTTGTTCTTGACGATCCGGGGGACAGGGAGGGGCGGGCCAAATCCGCCCGGGTCCTCCTTGAGGATCCCCGGTTTAAGGCGGAACAGGTGGGCTTTGTCCTGCCTCCCACTCCCGGAGAGGCGGGCCACCGTCTTTGGCGGCTTGAGATGATGGGCGGCGAGTTCTGCGGCAACGCGGCCCGGAGCTTCGGCCTGTTTGTCGCGAGGGAAACAGGGCTCCGGGGCCGCGTCCCGGTTGCCGTCAAGGTTTCCGGCGCGGCCATCCCGGTGACTGTCACCGTTGATACCGAGGCGGGTACGGCGGAGGCCGAAATCCCCAAACCCGTCGCCATAGACCGTACCGGAACAGGCGGCGGTTTTCCCCTGGTTGTCTTTGACGGCATAGCTCACGCCATCGCCCAGAATGTCAAACCCGGGAAAAAGGCCTTTTACCGTATACAGTCCGCCATTGAAAAGCGTTGCCGGAATCTGACCGGCCCGGATGGGGGCTTCCCCGCCGCTATAGGGGTAATGTTCTTCGACAGGACAAACCGCTTTATGACGCCTGCGGTGTACGTTGCCGCCACAGATTCTCTGGTCTTCGAGTCAAGCTGCGGCTCCGGTTCCGCAGCCCTCGCGGTCTGGGAAACCCGTAACTCCGGCGATGGCGAAAGCCGCCTTGAGGTGCGGCAGCCCGGCGGTGTCATAGAAGCCGCAGTCCGCAGGAAGAGCGGGGAGATTACGGGAGTTTCCATCGGAGGGCCGGTGGCTTTGAGCGGGAAAATACGTGTCTGACGACGGAATGGATACAAGCGGCATTGGCGATGTTGACGCGGTAACGAGAAGCGGCCCTTTCGGGACGCGGTTGCGTCCGGACGCTCCTTTGAAAACCTCTCTTATTCCCCCGACACCCCGTCTTCCTCCCGGATCTGCACCCGGCGTATCTTGCCGCTGATGGTCTTGGGAAGCTCCGTGACGAATTCCACGATGCGAGGGTACTTGTAGGGAGCGGTGGTTTTCTTGACGTGGTTCTGGAGTTCCAGCTTCAGTTCCTCCGAGGCCACCCAGCCCCTGGCGAGGATCACCGTGGCCTTGACCGCCGTACCCCGGTCGGGATCAGGGACCCCGGTGACGGCGCACTCCAGGACTGCGGGATGTTCAAGCAGGGCGCTTTCCACCTCAAAGGGGCCAATACGGTAGCCCGAACTTTTGATCACGTCGTCGGCGCGGCCCACAAACCAGTAATAGCCGTCCTCGTCCCGCCAGGCCATATCCCCGGTGTAATAGATGTCCCCATGCCAGACGCTTTCGGTGAGGGCGTCGTCCCGGTAATAGCCGCCGAACATTCCGGCGGGTTTCCGCCTGTCCGTGCGGACCACGATCTGGCCTTCCTCGCCCATGTCGCAAGAAGAGCCGTCTTCCCGAATCAGGTCTATGTCGTAACCCGCCGCAGGCTTACCCATGGAGCCGGGCTTGGGTTCAAGCCAGGGGAAAGTCCCCAGGGTGACGGTAAGCTCCGTCTGACCGTAGGCTTCCCGGAGCTTCAGGCCCGTCGCCGCCTTAAACTGCTCGTAGATTTCGGGGTTCAAAGGCTCCCCGGCCACGCTGCAATGTATGAGGGAGGAAAAGTCGTATTTGGAGAGGTCTTCCTTGATGAAGAACCGGTAAATCGTGGGAGGGGCGCAGAAGCTGGTAACCTTGTGTTTGGCGATTACTTCCAGCATGGCGGCGGGGACGAAACGGTCGTAGTCATAGACAAAGACTGCGGAACCGCAGAGCCACTGACCGTAAATCTTTCCCCAGGCGGCCTTGGCCCAGCCCGTCTCCGCCACAGTCAGGTGAAGCCCGCCGGATTGGACGCGCTGCCAGTATTTAGCCGTAAGGATGTGCCCCAGGGGATAGGCAAAGTCATGGCGGACCATCTTGGGCATCCCGGTAGTGCCGGAGGTGAAGTAGAGAAGCATGGTGTCTGTATTGGCGCAGACCCGCTCCGGACGGACAAAAGACTCTTCAGCGGCGGCGGTCAGGGCGTTAAAGTCCTCCCATGCCGGGGAAAAGGCGGCCTCCCCCCTGGCATGGACGGAACGGACAAAAGCCTTGTACCGGAAAGGCGTCCTGAGACCAGCTTCCGCCTCGTCAACCCGGCGGATCACCTCCGGGTCGTCCACGCAGAAAATCCCCACTATGTCCGCCATGTTGCCGCGATATACGATGTCCTTCGCCGTAAGCAGGTGGGTCGCGGGAATGGCGACAGCCCCGATCTTGTGGAGGGCCAAAAGCGCGGGCCAGTATTCATAGCGGCGCTTCAAAATGAGCATCACCGGGTCGCCCTTACCTATACCTGCGGCGCTGAAAACGTTTGCCGCTTTATCGGAAAGGCGCTTTATGTCGCCGTAGGTGAATTCGGCTTCCGCACCCTGTTCATCACACCAGACCAGGGCGCGCTCCCCGCCCCGCTCCACCGCAAGCACATCCAGCACATCGTAGGCAAAGTTGAAGTTGTCCGGAATGGAAAGGGAAAAATGCTCGTAAAAATCCTCGTAAGACTCGAATTCTTCCTTCGACAAAAAACGCTCTACCATGTTTTCCCTCGATACATTTTGTGTGGTCTATATTGGGCCTGTTCCAAAAACTGAAGTGTTGGAACAGCCACCTCTACTTATAAAAATATAGAAGGGGGGCCCATTTCCATATCTTTACCGGCAATCGGTACATTTCCTGCCGGGCCGCCCTGCACTCCAGCCTTGCTCCCGTTTTGGGGTTTTGCCTATGGCAAAGTCACGAAAGACTTGACGCAACGGCAAGTCTTTCGCTACCCCCCAAAAAACGAAGGCGCCGGATTACAGAACAACAGCCAAAAATCTGGCCCGTTTGCTCCCCAGGGCCTTCATGCCGTGGGGTTCACCGGAATCGTAATAGATGCTGTCCCCCGGCCCCAGTTCCGTCTCGTGGCCTCCCACGGATATGAGGAGCCGGCCTTCCAGGACATAATCGAACTCCTGGCCCGGATGGGTGTTCAGGGCCAGGGGCTTTTCTTCCGTATCGGGGGCGGCTTCCACCAGGAAGGGTTCCCCCTTTTTCCGGTGAAATTTGAGGGCCAGGTTCCAGTAGGTGTAGGCGGGACGCCGACTGACCTCCGGAGCGCCACCCGACCGGGTTACGCAAAAAGTTTTGAGCCAGGAGGGTTTGCCACTTATCAACTCGGTCAAGTCCACGTTAAAGCGGTTGGCTATCTCTACCAGGGGGCCGATTGGAAACCCGGCTTCCCCGGACTCCCACTGGGCGTATTCTCCGGGATCAAAGCCCAGTTCCTTTGCCAGGGTTTCCCCGGAGATCTCTTCAATTTCCCGCAACACCCGCACCCGGGCGGCTATCTCTTTTTCTTCGCCGGCCATGGTTCCTCCGTTGATTTCAATGTATATTATAAATGGATGAATGTATATGAGGATATTCCCGAATACATTCCGGAAAATAGAAATTTGAGCCTGTTTCAAAACCTAGTTAATTTTGGAACAGCCTTAGCTTTATGATATAATACACGAGGAGGATCGAAATGTCCAAAAAAGCTCTTGTTTTTTTAGCTGATGGTTTTGAGGAAGTGGAAGCCGTCACCCCCATCGATTATCTGAGGAGGGCGGGAATCGAGGTAACCACAGCCTCAGTAAGCGGGAATAGGACCGTGACGGGAGCCCATGGGTTACCGGTCGTCGCGGATTCCCTTCTGTCGGAACTCCCAGCGGGGGTGGCCTGGGACGTTCTGGTGTGTCCCGGCGGTATGCCCGGCGCCGCCAACATAGCCGCTTCCGCCCCTGCCTGCGCCCTGCTCAAGGCCCAGGCCGCCGCAGGCCGCCTGATCGCCACCATCTGCGCGTCTCCGGCGGTGGTCCTGTCCCCTCTGGGGCTCCTCCGGGGCCGCCGGTTCACCTGTTATCCGGGTATGGAAAAGGGGGTCGAGGGCGCCTTCTGGTCCGCAGACAGGGTGGTAGCCGATGGGAACATCATCACCAGCCGGGGGGCCGGGACCGCCGGGGAATTTGCGGTGGTGGTCATCGGAGCGATTCTAAACCAGGAGGAGGCGAACAAGGTGGCCGCCTCGGTGCTATTAGCCAAATAACCGGGGTTTTTCTTGATTTTTTACTTATTTTGCTCCGAAAAGTTACTTTTCTTTTACATAATTTCCGATTATTATAGGGTAAATAGGCTTTTTTCTGTGAGCATCTGATTTTGGACTATTTTCCGGTAGTCCTAACATTTTGGGGGAAAAAATGAAACGGATATTGGCTTTTCTGATATTGATATTAATTTCCACCGCCATTGTCCTTGCCGATGGCGCGTATATGCGGAATTTCCGGCAGCGGGGTTCCGCTACCTTTGAGCTTGAATCCGGCGATCTCATCGCCGCCCATCCGAGCCTTCCGAACGGGACTCCGGTGACAATAACGAATTTAGAGAATAATAAACAAATAACCGTCATCGTGGTCGAAAGGACGGTGGCTACCGCCCAGCGGGTTATCGTCCTGTCTTGGGGAGCGGCGGTGGAATTGGGTGTAACCGTCGATGACATCATCCCCATAACTCTTTCCGTTGATCGGGTAAAATCACCGGACCAATAGCCGCCCTCATATCTTCTTTAGGGATGTTTAAAGCCCTTTGGCAAGATAAGCCAGTTTTTTTCCGGTCCTCCATCCCGATGTCGGGGCTGTCCAGGGCTTCTCCGGCGGTTTTGTTGCGCAGGCAGACAGGGGTTTGCCCCGTACCCAGCCGGTCATAAACCCGGCACAAAAGGCGTCTCCCGCACTGGTGGTTCCGCCTGGAGAACCGCGATGGCCGGTGCGGAATAGACGCGGCCCCCAGCAAACACTACAAGGAATGGCGCATTCCCCCGGAAACGAACGCCGAGTTTGTAGCCTGCATGGAGGATGTGCTTGATGTATACACGGTGGGTGTAGTGAGCCGTGGGAATGTTCAGACCGAAGGTCTGCGCGTAGCGGAATGACCTAGGTGAACGAAACCCCAAGCCGTTACTGCGGCGAAGCGTAAACAGTCCTGTTATGCGCCGTTTTTTTTGTTTAGTTTTTAACCCAAAATATTTCCAGTAATAACTTTATTTTTATATTCATATATTATTAACGATCCATCTATTGTTCTTACTAGTAGGTTGACAAGACTAAAAAGAGTGGTATAAAATACCCTTACTCAAGGGAGGGTATTAGAGATGAGAGGAAAGACCTATCGGGTACATTTGACTGAGGATGAACAACAGCGGCTTGAAGATATCATGACCAAGGGCGTCCATCCGGCGCGGCAAATAACCCGCGCCCACCT
>JAITBO010000054.1 GCA_031283505.1 Treponema sp.
ATCGAAGATTTCTCCGTGAAATCTTTGTGTATGCGGGGGAACACATCCCCCGCACCCCCAGTAGGAAGCGCCCCAAGGGGCGGGGTATTAAACCCCAAAAGGGCTACGCCCTTTAATAATATGAACCACGAAGATGCTATGATTTAAATTATCGGGAAACGGTGGTACTCTGGTCCTACGGGGCCGGAGAGCCGTGCAAACAAGTTTGCTGAACAGGTTGGTTCGTGTGGTAAGGAAATCAGGAGCAATCTTGAGGAACCTCGGCACGAAGATTAGGAACTGTACATAAATAAAATGCACAGCATTTTATTTATGTACAGTTCCTTAGTCTAAACCGGCTGTCGTAAAACAAAATATTGCCGCATACTAATATCCCGACACGATTGTAAACACCAGTGAAATAATTTAACCTGGAGGACATAGGAGCCAATAGGGAGGGTATTTATGTCACAGAAAAAGTATCAGGTAACGCTGACGAGGGATGAGGAAAAGTAGCTTCATGACATCACGAACAAAGGGAAACTCGGCGCCGGGAAACGCAAAAGGGAGCGGGTGGACCTAACCCCATCTGGTAGACATAAAGATAAGCGGAAGATATAATCGAAGGAGAGGAAAAGATGGGAACAAAAGACAAAGAACGGTGGATATACCCGCAGAAATTCAAGGCCGAAGCTGTAGCGCTGGCAGAGAAGCTTGAGAAGCCGATGCACCAGATAGCCGTGGATTTAGGGGTTAACGAAAATATGTTGTATCGGTGGATACAACAGGCACGGGAAGCGGGAAGTACAGGCTTGCCGCCCTTCCCCGAACATGGACGGCCACGGGACGAGGAACTGGTCCGCCTGCGGAAGGAAAACAAGGCGTTGCGGGAGGCGAACGAAATCCTAAAAAAGCGGGCGAACTTTAGTTCGAGTCATCTTCGCACAGGAGAGACCCCGCTGATGGTCTACCGCTTCATGAGTGAACATCGGGACGAATACACCATCCGGGAGATGGCCGGGATTTTTGGGGTCAGTAGCAGTGCCTATTACAAGTGGGCGAAGAAGGAGGTGTCCGGGGGCGGAAAAGGGCCGATGGGGAACTGGCGGAGCTGATTCGCCGGATACAAGAACAGCATCATTATCGGTATGGCAGCCCTCGGGTGAGGGAAACTCTGCACCGGGACCGGGGGAAGCAGGTAAGCCGCAAGAAAGCGGCCTGAATGCCAAAGGGAGGAAGAAGTTCATCCCCACGACCAACTCGAACCACGGACTAGCGGTCTGCGAAAACATCTTGAACCGTGAGTTTCAGGCGGGGGAAAATGGGTGTCGTCGTACCAAAGGTATGCTATTACCTATCTGCATACCCTGGGAGGCTGGGTATCTCTGACGGTAGTAGTTGACCTTTATGACCGGAAAGTCATTGGCTGGGTCTTCAGCGGGGACATGGAGACCGTCCATACGACCATTCCCGCTGGAGATGGCGTTTGCCAACCGGAAGGTCCGGGAGGGCCTGATATTCCACTCGGACCGGGGGGGGGGCAGTATTGCGCGAAAGCCTTTCGGAATCAACTCCAGGAATTGTGTCCGTCGGTTCGCCAGAGCATGAGCCGTAAGGGGAACTGTTGGGACAACGCCTGCGCCGAATCGTTATTCAAGCCCCTGAAGAGGGAACAGGAAACTGTGGACGGCAAAGATATTGCGGGGGAACCGGGGGCCTATCGTGCTTTTTATGGCCCTTTTGAGCCCCTTATTTGCGTTTTTGCCCCTTCTTTTTTGGGTAGTTTGGTTATATCACAGAGGACGGGGACTTGAAGGAGTTTGTTGAATTCTTTTTCCAGCCGGGCAATCTTTTCGCTGAGTTCTTTAACCAGTTACTTTAACGCTTCTATCTCTTTTTGTTACGCCTCAATGACTTTTAATCAATCGGCTGCGATCTTTTCTCAAATCACTTTTCAGGTATAGCTGGTATTTTTTGTCAACCGGTTGTCGTTAACCAGCGATTACTTCACCCCTCTAATTAGAGTCTGTCCACAAAGTCGGTTACTTTGCGGACAGACCTTGCATTTTCTCGCCTAAAAGTTGCGAAAATGCGGGTTTCAAGGTGGTCTGTCCATAATGTGTCTACATTATGGACAGACTCTATTTAATGAGACTTTTTCAAAACTTCAGTTTTGGAAAAGCAACTTTGAAATTTGCGGTTTTGCCGAACCTTTGGTTCGCGGCTGAAAGCCTGAAAAACTGCAAGAACCTGTCCCAAAACCGTGCGTGTTAGCGCACAGTCAATTAGTTTTGGGACAGACTCTAATGGTTTAGATTAAATGAGAGGGCTTGTTTGTGCAAGTAATGGTACTTTATTGGGAAGACGGGAAACAGGCCGCCACAAGAGTACAGGAACTTCTAAAAAAGTATAACGCGGATGTTCAAGAACTGCTTCTTGAGCCCTCCGTGGGTCCCTATTCCTGCAAAGATGTCTGCTTTGATTCCGTAGTCCGCATGGTCCTGGTTTTTTCCCCTTCCATCGTCGATTCCCCTTGGGTCCCCTTTTTCCTGGGGTTTTCCCATGGCTGCGGCGTGCCTCTCCTGGGTTACGGTCCGGCGGCGGTTCCCCCGGCTTTTGCGGACCTGATCATTCCTCTGAGTGAGGACGCCGAATTCGAGGTTTATCTTGAGCGGGAGGCGCCGGTATGGGCCGGGGAGGACCGGAAACAGAAGGCCAGAAAGACCTTGCTGGACCAGGGGATTCCTGTCACGGAAAAAGCCTACGAAAATTGCATAAAAGAGCGGAATCTTAAAGGTGTGGCCCTTTTCCTGGAAGCGGGGTTTTCTCCGGACGCCCGGGATGCCCAGGGGGTTCCCGCCTTGTGCCTAGCCGCCCGTTCCGGTGACCGGGATATAATCAACCTCCTGCTCAAGGCCGGCGCGGATGTCAATGCCGGCCCTCTGGACCGGGGCGGGTCGGCCCTCATAGACAGCGCCATGGGGAAGTACCATGACATAGGGGCGGATCTCCTGGCCGCCGGGGCGGACGTGAACGTGAAGAGCAGGGACGGCCAGTCGGCGCTTGTCTTTTCCGTGGGGCTGAACGACACGGCCTTTACGGAAATGCTCCTTAAAGCCGGAGCAGATCCCGACGACCCTGACGCTTTGGGGGCCAGCGCCAGAAAATACGCGGTCCTCTTTAATAAAGCTGCCATGACGGAGTTGTTCGACAAATATGCGGGCCAATGATTCATTTGAAAAATCGGTCGATACCCTGTACGAAATGATTTCCGGGGCCCGGTACTGTACGGCCCTTACCGGCGCGGGGGTAAGCACCCTGTCGGGGATACGGGATTTTCGGGGGAAAAACGGCCTCTACAATGAAATGGATGCCGAAAAAATCTTCGACATCGGGTATTTCAACCAGGATCCGTCGTTTTATTACAAAGCCGCAGGTTCCTTCATCTATAATTTGGATGAAAAAGAGGCTTCCATAGTCCACCTGACCCTGGGGAAACTTGAAAGCCTGGGACGCCTCAAGGCGGTGATCACCCAGAACATAGATCTGCTTCACCAGAAAGGGGGTAGCCGCCGGGTCATCGAGATTCACGGCTCCCCATCGGTCCACTATTGCCGCCGCTGTTCGGACAAGAAGCGGGTGGAGGACCTGGCTGCCGCCAAGGGCGAAGTCAGGCCGGAGGAGGCGGACCTCCTGGACTTTAAGGTCGCCGCCGCTCTGGTCCGTTCCGGGGAACTCCCCCGGTGCGGAAAATGCGGCGCCGTTCTCAAGCCGGCCATTACCTTCTTTGGGGAAAACCTCCCGGTCCGGGCTCTGGAGGACGCGGAACAGGCTGCCCGTGACACGGACCTGATGCTGGTTTTGGGGACCAGCCTTACGGTGTTCCCCGCCGCCGGTCTTCCCCAGGTGACTATCCGTTCCGGCGGGGAGATCGTCATCGTGAACAACATGGAAACTCCCCTGGACCCTTATGCCGCCCTCAGGTTCGATGACCTCGAAACCCTATTCCGGGCTCTGGATTCCAGACTGTAAGGGGCCGGGGAGGGGCCTTTGGGGCACCCCCGGCACGCACGCATAGCCTTTTCAAAGTTCCTGCATGGGGAAGGGCAGAATCCCGTCTATCGCCGATTTTCCGGAAAGGACCATGATAAGACGGTCCAACCCCATGGCTACCCCGGAACAAGAAGGGAAGGAACGGCCACAGACATCGGGCAAAAAGGTCTTCCAGTAATCTCCGTCAAAGCGGTGGGGAACAAGGGCTTCCGCTTCTTTGATTTTTCCCTCCGCATCAAAATAGGCGCGTACTTTTTCCGCATCCGTTTCTTCGGAATAACAGTTCGCAAGTTCAATCCCCCGGACGTAGAGTTCCCACCGTTCCATGGTCCTCCCGTCCCGCCCTTTTTGCGCCAGGCAAGGGACAAAGGCCGGATAATCCATGATAACCGCCGGCCTGTCCCGGGGCAAATTAGGTTCCACCGCATGAACGAAGATGAGGTCGTAGAGCGCACCGGTCCCCAATCCCGGAGGCGGGTCGATGCCGAGCCGCCGGGCTTCCGCTTCAAGACCGCCGCTTTCCGCCGCGCCATAGAGATCAAAGCCCGCCCAGCGTTCAAAGGCTTCCTCCATGGTGATCCGGATGAAAGGAGGACGCAGTTCTTCTGCCTGTTGACAAACCGCCGGTTCCTCCTGAAATATCCCCGCCAAGGCGGTAAACAGTTCTTCTGTTATCGTGAGGGAATCTAAATACCCGGCGTCCATTGTGTAGTATTCCAGCATGGTGAATTCCGGACTGTGGAGAAAGCCCGAAGATTCGCTGTTTCTGAAACATTTGCATATCTGGTAGATGTTCCGCCGGTCTTTTGCGATGAGTTTCTTCATCCAGATTTCCGGCGAAGGGATGAGCCAGTAGGGTCTGGAGCGGAGGGAGCCTCCAGGACCTGCCGGTACGATACGGCTTGTCTCGAAGACTTCCAGACATGACTCTGGTATCAGGTCCGGCGCCAGAAGCGGAGTATCTACCTCAAGGTAATCCCGGCCATCAAAAAAATCCCGTATCCTCCAGAAAAGCCGGGCGCGCCGGCGCAGTAATTCTACGTCCATTGTTTTTCCCTTCCCGGTTCTCCCGGTATGGTTTGTTCTTTTTCCGTCACGGTATGGCGATCCCGCGCACCGCTTCTTTCCACTTCCGCCCCCGATCGAATTCATTAATGAACATACCGAAGGAGGCGCAGCCGGGGGAGAGGACCACGGCGTCACCGGGAGCGGCCTCATCCAGGGCGGCCCGGACAGCGGCGTCCACCGTGTCAAAGGGGCCGCTGTAACGGAGGCCCGCATGGATGAGGAGGGGGACGAGTTTGCCGCTTCCGGTCCCGGCCAGGAGTACCACAGCCTTGGACCGTTTGGCGGCTTCAACCAGCGGGCCATAGTCCAGCTTTTTGTCCGTACCGCCTGTTACCAGGACTACCGGGACATCGAACGCGCCAACGGCGGCGGCGGCGGCTTCGGGGATGGTGGCGGCAGTGTCATTGTAGAAACGTATGCCCCCGGTCTCGTGAAAAAACTCAAGCCGGTGTTCGATACCGGGGAAGGTCCCCAGGCTTTGGCGGACAAAGGCCGGAGGAAGACCCAGGTCCAGAAGGGCCAGAGCGGCGGCAAGAAGGTTCATCTTTGAGTGTGCGCCGGGAACAAGGACTTTGGCCGGGACCGCTTCGATAATCTCCCCGCCAGGAAGCCGGACCATGCCGGGGCCGCTGCCTTCTTCCAGCCAGCCATGGATTTCGCCCTCCGCCCTGCCTTTAGAGGGAGGACCGCCTGAGTACACTAGGGGCCGGCCACCGGTTTCGGCGAGAAAACTTTGTCCCCACGGGCCCGGGGGAATCACGGTGACATCCCGGCGATCCTGGCCCCGGTAGATGAACCGCTTGTCGTCCACGTAGGCTGCCATGGAGTCGTAACGGTCCAGGTGGTCGCTCATGATAGCCGCAAGAACCGCTGCCCTGGGCTTGAGCAGGGCCTCGCCAGGCTCTCCATCCGGGCGGAGGCGGCCTCGAAGGTCCCCAAGCTGCCAGGAAGAAAGTTCCAGGATCACATCGTCATCAGCGGAAAGACTGTCCAGGAACGTGAGGGGAGAAACCGTGATGTTCCCTCCAAGCCTGGCGGTTCCGGGAAGCAGGCTCTCCGTCCTGGCCCGGGACAGGACCCAGTGAAGGGCAGAGGCGGTGCTCGATTTGCCTTTGGAACCCGTCACCGCGGTGAGCCGGGCGGGATTTGCCGCCAAAAAAAGGGAAATATCCGTTTCTATGCGGCGGCTCAACGCCAGGTAGGGAGAATCAGGCGGTACTCCGGGATTTTTTATCACCATGTCCGCATTTTTGAAGTCCTCTTCATCGTGGCGGCCCAGGACATAGCGTATCCCCAGGTCCCCGGAGCCCCTCAATTTTTCCAGGGAGGAGGCCAGCACTTTTTCATCCCGGAGATCAGTGACGGTGACGCTGGCCCCTGAACGGGCCATATACCGGGCGGATTCAAGCCCGCCGCCATGAAGCCCCAATCCCATGACCAGAACCTTCATCCCTTTGTAGTTGTCGATTTTGGAATTTTTTACCGGCAAATTTCCCCTTCCATTCTTGCCCTGTCCGGCAATTCAATGTTAGTATTAGAATATAAGTTAATATAGGAGATTTTTTTATGCAATCGACGGGAAACCGGGCTAGTATCCCGACACGATTAAATCTGTGGATTTGGGCGCATCCGGCGCACACGCCGGACCGGGCTATCCGCTCCAATTCCTCAGCCCACCTGCGGCGGGCTTGCGGGATTTCCGCTTCTATCCCTTGCGCTTCCCTGTGCGATCCGATCTCCCGCCGGGAAGCAAAACTACATATTCATAGCTGCCGGGATACCGGAGGTTTTTTTGGGATTCTGTGGTTCCTCATCATGATTTGTGTTTCGATTACCGGGGCCGCCGCTCAGGAAAATCCTGAAGGCCGTATTTTTTATGTTCACGGTACCGAATTTACCCTGATTATCGGAGGGCAACAGGAAATCTATGGGCCCGGGGTTCTGAATTCTACAGAAATGTCCCTGGGGAATGGAGATATAATACGGACGGGCCCGGAGAGCTTCCTTGAAATGCAGATTCTTCCCGATGGAACGGGCATCAAGGTTGCGGAAAACACTTCCATTCAATTAAGCTGGCAGGAGGATCGCTTTCCGGTAATCACTATTCTATATGGTCGTATCCGGGTTGTTACGGGCTTTCAGGCCCGGAATCCCGCTTTGTATATCCGGGGAGGAAACGGGACCGCCGGCCCCCGAAACGGAGATTTCTGTTTTGATTATGTGATCTCCGGGGAGGATTCCTGGGGCGAAGCAGGGGAATTTCTTAAACCGAAGCTTCAGATATATGGCTTTAGGGGTTTTTCGGAAGTGGCGCTGATCGGGAATGCCAGGATGGATATGTCAGTGGCCGTCCTTCCGTATGATTGGCCGGTCATTCTGGTAAATGAAAAGGAAAGCGTCTCTATAGAGGTGAACTCCTTCCTTGCCCTGATAGAACGCAAGCCTCTGGATATGGGGATAGCCGGATATTGGAGTCAGTACAATTTCCGGGGAACTCCTCCCATACCCATGCCGGATACGGCGCTGGTCTTTGAGGAAACAGTCCAGGCTGTGTCAGTGGCTCAACAGCCGGTTTCCGAACCGGCGCGAAAATATGATTTTACCGCTTCTCAAAGGCGGTTGACTCAGATTAAAAACGCGCTTATCATTAGCGGTCTGACGCTAATGGTTGCGGGTGTAACGGCCCAGGCTATTATAGGGTATGCCGTTCTGAGATCGAATGATCCGGCAGGTGCGCGGACTCAGGCTAACTTTGGATTCATACCCATAGGTATTGGAATATCGGCTCTTATAACTTCGCTGTTCTTTAATCCGGCTTTTCCATAAAAGGGGCGTTCGGTGCCGCAGATAGAGATGAGCGCCCCCCTCTCTGTGCTGGACGAGGCCGGGCATCCGGTCAACTTCGGTTGGGCAAGAAGTCCGTTTTTTATCTACGATGCCTCTCTTTTCCGCGGACGTGCCCAACGAGTCACTTCTTCAGACCGGTATATTATTTCTTCGCCTACTCATCTTATCCTGTTGGAAATTTTAGACGGCGGGTACCTGGGGTACGCCGGAATATCGGTAATCTCCCTCAAAGATAAGAAGCGATCCACCCAGATTTTTCAGACCCTGATTCCCCTGGGCTCTATGGGGCTTCCCGATTCCGGCGAGAGCGGACCTGTCAGGTTTCAGCGCAAAAAACGAGCCAACATTGAATTCATCCCTATGAAGGACGGCATTAGGCTGATCAAGGTGGACATCCCTAAATTCGGGCATCACCGTTACCTTAGGGGGGCGGTGGTTCTGACTCCTTCCGTTCAGGCGGAATCCCTGGTTACCCACATACCCTGGCGGTCTGAAAAGAACGCCTTTGTTCTTTCCCGCCGTGCCCCCTGGTATATTGCGGAAGGAATGATGCAGTTCGGTACTACGGAAATCGTTTTTACCAAAGGCAATGCCTGGGGAATCCTGGACTGGAGCCGGGGAAGCCGTCCCCGGTCCGATGTTCACTACTGGGCTTCGGCCTGTGGCATTTCCGGCGGATGCCAGACCGGTTTCAGCGTAGGCTACGGTTCCGCCGACGCAAGCGCCGGTACGGAGAACGCCTTTTTTGTGGATGGTAAGTTGCATAAGCTGGATCAGGTCACCTTTCACATATCCCCTACAAGCTGGCTTGAACCCTGGCGCTTTACCGGAAACGACAACCGCCTTGAAATGACTTTTTTCCCTGAGCAGGAAAGGGTTGAACGCCACCGGCTGGGCTTCCACACCCTGGCCCGCCGGCAGGTATGCGGCTCCTTTTCTGGAAACGTGATCCTGGACAACGGAATGAAACTGGAGTTCCGGAACATCACCGGCATCGCCGAACGCCGCACAACCCGCTTTTAAAACCCTATTTGTGGTTTTTTCAAAAACCCTTGTTTTGTTTAGCTAGAGTATGATAGTATAAAAAACGCCGAAATGTTTTGATACGCAGGTAAGGAGCAGATGATGTCCGGTTGGGTAAAGATAGGTTTTTCTTCTACGTTTTTTTTTGATGTAGTAAACTTTTGTGGGGGGGGGGGGGGGGGGGGGGGGGGGGGGGGGGGGGGGGGGGGGGGGGGGGGGGGGGGGGGGGGGGGGGGGGG
>JAITBO010000325.1 GCA_031283505.1 Treponema sp.
TTATAGACAGACTCTAATTACTCATATCACACGTTTTAGTGTAATCAATCTACTAGACACTGTTAGAAAAGGCTGAAATACAGGGTGGACTATGATAGGACAAAGGCGGAAGGAAGATAGGGGAACATTGAAACACTGGAAGCTACGGACGGAAATAATGGAGAGGGGCGAGAGCCCGAAGGTGAACTACTCACGGGTATGCTGGGAATAGACAATCTATTTGCGGGTGTAAGGAGCGGACGGAGTAGACGGGATGACGGCGGAAGAACTGGAACCGTACCTCAAGGCGCACTACCGGGAATTGTGTGAGGGCATAGGAGGGGGCTGGTACAGGTTATGCAACCAGTGTTTGAAAAGACATTCTCGGACCCATTGAACCGTCGTGTACCGAATGGTACGCACGGTGGTGGAGGAAACGAAGTTTCCACGAGGACGGCTACTCAATTAGGTAGCCTCCTACCCTATTCTTGCCGGGATGAAGACGCCGCAACATAAATACGCCGGACCTGCCGGGGGCCGGGTTGCGGGTATGCCCATTACCGCAGTCTACGCTCTGTCCTGCAAGGACCGGGAAACCCTCTGCACCGGAGCGGATTTTACCCTGGACCCGCATTATAGGCTAAGAAAGCGGACTTTGATAGCATTGAAACAACCCGCTCCCACAACCCCAAACCGGAGGTTCGATGCGGTTTTCTTCTTCAGCGCCTTCGCCCAGTTTCCAACAAATAGCAAGAACTATGCCAACAAGGGCCAATTATCGAAAATATTTATATGCGCCACTCCGCCCCTTGCCCTCCCCCATCCAAACATGGTAGGTTTTTGAAAGAAAACGGCCCGGAGCCGGTCATAGAGGGTGCAGAGGGATGAAAGCCGCCATCGTTTTGGGGTCCCGGTCGGATATGGGGATCATGAAAAAAGCCGCCGAAGTGCTTCGTGAATTCGGGGTTGAGTATACCGCCCATATCGTGTCCGCCCACAGAACGCCGGAATTACTGGACGAGACCATCAACAAGCTGGAGGACGCCGGGACGGAGGTGATCATCGCCGGGGCAGGGCTTGCCGCCCACCTTCCCGGGGTCATCGCCGGCAGGACCCTTATCCCGGTGATTGGGGTGCCCGTTTGTTCCGGGGGGCTCGGCGGCCTGGACGCCCTCCTTTCCATTGTGCAGATGCCCAAGCCCATACCGGTAGCCGCCGTTGGGGTGGACAATGGGGCCAACGCCGCCTATCTTGCCTGCCAGATTCTTGCCCTTAAATACGATGAACTGAAAATACGGCTCGCCGCCTTCAGAGCAAAAATGAAGGCCGATTCCGCCCGGGATGCCGCAGGCATAGACCTGGACGGCGGTCCGGCGGCGTAAAAAGCGTGTTCAGAAAAGGAAGGGAGCGATGACCGATTACCAACAGGGAGACCTGCTTTACGAAGGCAAGGCAAAAAAAGTTTACGCCGCCGGCGCAATGGGCGCCTCCGGGGAGGACATGGTGATCATCCATTACAAGGATGACGCCACGGCCTTTAACGGGGAAAAAAAGGGACAAATCGAAGACAAGGGGATCATGAACAACCGGATCGCCTCGGGGCTTTTCGGGCTCCTGGAAACGTCGGGAGTGCCTACCCACTTCGTGGAGTGGATTTCCGGGCGGGACATGGTTTGCAAGAAAGTGAGGATCATCCCTCTGGAGGTGATCACCCGGAACGTGGCAGCCGGTTCCATGGCAAAGCGATTGGGCCTTAAAGAGGGGACGGAACTCAAGACCACGGTGTTCGAGCTTTCCTACAAGGACGATGCCCTGGGGGACCCTCTGATCAACGACTACCATGCGGTGGCTATAGGGGCGTCCACCTTCGACGAACTCAGGGAGATATTCAGCCTAACCGCCCAGGTGAACAAGACGCTTTCGGCCTTCTTCCTTGAACGGGGTGTCAGGCTCATCGACTTTAAGCTTGAATTCGGCAGAACCTCGACGGGCCGCCTGGTGCTGGCCGACGAGATTTCGCCGGATACCTGCCGCTTTTGGGACAGCCGGACCGGTGAAAAACTCGACAAGGACCGGTTCCGCCGGGATTTGGGGAACGTGAAGGAAGCCTATATCGAGATTCTGAACCGGATAAACGGCAAATAACCATGGATAAGCTGCGACAGACAGGGTATCTTCCGGACGAAGACAAATTGTCTGAGGAGTGCGGGGTCTTCGGCATCTTCTCCGGGGATCCGGAAAAGGACATGGCGCCCCTGGTGTACTACGGCCTCCTTTCCCTGCAACACAGGGGACAGGAAAGCGCGGGCATCGCGGCGATCAAGGACAAAACCATCGAGTGCCGGAAGGGGATGGGCCTTGTGGGGGAGGTATTCAGCCCGGAGATCATCGCGGGGATAAAGGGCTCCGCAGCCATAGGCCATGTGCGGTACTCCACCTGCGGCTCCAGCGTCATCGAGAACGCCCAGCCTTTCATAAGCCGCTTCAAGCTGGGGTCCATAGCGGTGGCCCATAACGGCAACCTCACCAATGCCGATGTGGTCCGGGAACTCCTGGAGGACGCGGGGATAGGCTTTACGTCCTCAAGCGACAGCGAAGTGATCGTCAACCTCATCGCCAAAAATTACCGGAAGGGCCTGGAGAGGGCCTTGACGGACACCATCAAATTCATCAAAGGTTCTTACGCCCTGGTGGTCCTTTCGGGCGACGCCCTGGTGGGCGCGAGGGATCCCAACGGCATCAGGCCCCTCTGCCTGGGCAAGGCGGACGACTGCTGGATTCTGGCAAGCGAGTCCTGCGCTGTTGACGCGGTGGGCGGGGAGTTCGTCCGGGACATAGAACCGGGGGAACTGGTCATCATCAACCAGGATGGAGTTTTCTCCTTTTCGTACAGTGAAAAAACCAGGCGGGCGGCCTGTTCCTTTGAGTACATCTACTTCGCCCGGCCAGACACCCTTATCGACGGCGTGGATGTCTACGGCTCCCGGATCAGGGCAGGGGAAATCCTTGGCAAGGAATCGGCTGTGGAGGCGGACCTGGTGATAGGCGTTCCGGACTCCGGAATACCGGCGGCCATAGGGTACGGCCGGGCCACGGGGACCCCTTTCGGCCTGGGGATAGTCAAAAGCAAATATGTGGGCCGCACCTTCATCTCCCCGAACCAGGAGATGCGGGAAAAGGCGGTCTCGGTGAAGCACAACGTGATCCGAAGCGAAGTGACGGGGAAGCGGGTAGTAGTCATAGATGACTCCATAGTCCGGGGAACCACAAGCCGGCGGCTGGTCGCTATTCTGCGGAAGGCCGGGGCGCGGGAAGTCCACTTCCGGGTCTGTTCCCCGCCGGTCCGCTTTCCCTGTTACTTCGGCATAGACACCCCTCACCGCAAGGATCTGATCAGCAACGGCAACAGCGTTTCTGAACTCTGCGCATCCCTGGGCGCGGACAGCCTGGCCTTTATCTCGGAAAAGGGCCTTCTGGCGGCGCTGGACGGAGAGGAAGGCCAACCACCCGGCAGCGCAAAAAAATCGGCCAACGGGTCCTACTGTCTGGGCTGCTTTACCGGGGAGTATCCGGTTCCGGTACACGGAGAAACCGGGTAGCTGATTGATTGGACTAAAAACTGGACTTTACCCCATTAGGTAGAAACCGTTAAGCGACTTGCCCTGGTTAAATACATTAAGGGCAACATAGTCAAATGCCGAAGGTATACCAATCCGGTTATAATTTGCCTCAACATACATGAACACCGATTGTCTGACCTCCCCCGCCGAATGGTTACCGCCCAAAGTTTCAACTTCCCTCTTCAGTGTTTTGAAAAATGATTCGGCACACACAAAGGCCTGAGCTATTCCCTTTCCGGCTTATGCTCAGGCGAACCGGCGGACTAAAGTCCATATGCGTTTACTTAAAAGGGGAGACCTGTTCCCAGAGAGGTCTGACCCCGCAGAGGTCTGTCCCCACAAAGAGACCCGACCTTACAAAAGGCTCTGCCCTCACCGGTGGGGGTCAGACCCCTGAGTAAACGCATATGGACTTTGGTCCCGGGGACTTAACCCACGCTTGACACGCTTGAATCGTTGAAAAAATTCTCCGAATTCTGGTAATTTCTTGGCGATAGGGGATAGATAATTGTAAAATTGCCGATTCAGGCAAATGAGTACTTGCTAAAAGTCCGTCGGATGTTTTATAATTAAGCCGATAATGTAAGAGAATCTCCGGAAGTTTCAGTTTTGGAGATTTCATGGCTATTCATCAATTATTAAGGAGTAGAGAAATGGGAGCCGTCGATCTGCCTAAAAGCCCTAATGTATTTCATCCGGAGAAACCGAGCGCTGTGGGGTCCAGGAATTCTCTGGCACAGGAATACCGGGATCAGCAAAATGAGGTCAACCAGTTGTTGGAGGAAGAAACCAACAAGGTAGTCCATCACTTATCCGCAAAACTGCCCAAGGACGTTCTGGAGCGGCTGGATGTAATGGGCGGCCTTAAGGAGAAGCTCTACAACTACTTCAACCAGAACTACCAGAACATGTTCAACCGGTACATGGTAACTTCCGAAGACGAAATGATTAAGAAGATCCGGAACTATATCGACAAGGAAGAGACCAAGGTACTTGCCCG
>JAITBO010000367.1 GCA_031283505.1 Treponema sp.
GAGGCCGCAAAAGACTATGTGAACCAGGCATGGAAAGAGCGCTATTCGGGGGCATTTGAAAACGAGGTCAAATCCCGCATTTCCCCGGCACGGGCGGAGAACATAAATGAATGGTTTGTCTACATTCTCCAGAATCTTGATGATGACAAGTCCCAAACAGAGATGCGGGAGGACTTCAACGAGCTGAACCACCTGCTCAGGGTAACGGCGAGACGGCTTGACGGCCACGAGGAGCCAACCGCGTCAAAGAGGAATTGGACCAAAACCGCACAGGAGATGGCGGCAGTTCTTGACCGCGCTTACGAAATCTACCGCACCGGGGATACCGCAAACGCCAAAGCAACGGTTGACTACGCCTATTACGGCTTTTACGAGAAACTGGGCTTTGAAAAAACCGTTATGGCCTATATCTCCGGCGCACGGGCAAGCCAGGTGGAATACCAGTTCAGCGCCATAAAAAGGGCTATGACCAACGGAACAAGTGCGGGAGAAGTGAAGAAAACACTTGACACCCTGTCGCAATACCTGTTGGAAGATGCCGGCCAGTTGGACGGCAAAAGCGAAAACGCCGTTGCCGTTTTTCTCGGTTCCCTCTTTATCATTCTCCGGGACGGCTTTGAAGCGATACTCATCGTCAGCGCCATTATCGCCTACCTTATAAAAAGCGGGAACAAGAAAAAAACCAAGGCGGTCTACCTCGGTTCACTCGTTGCGCTGGGGGCCAGCGTGGTAATGGCCTTTGCTTTCAACGCCTTGGCGGGAGCGGCGGAAAGTCGGGAATTGGTGGAAGGCATCACCGTGCTTTTCGCCGTGGCGGTACTGTTCTATGTAAGCAACTGGATGGTGGGAAAGGCGGAAGCCGCCGCATGGACCGGCTACATCGAAGGCAAAGTACAAAGCTCGGTAGCCAAAGGAAGCCTCTTTTCGCTGGCCTCCGCCGCCTTTCTCGCCGTATTCCGTGAAGGGGCGGAACTTATCCTCTTTTATTGGGCGCTGCTGGTGGATACCCAAACCTACGTTAGTATGGTATGGGCCGGACTTGGGGTGGGCTGCGCGGTACTGGTCGTCATCTACATCTTAATCCGTTTTATGAGCGTCCGCATTCCCCTCAAACCCTTTTTCATGGGAACAAGCGTCGTGTTGTCAATCATGGCAGTTTCGCTTATCGGGACAGGAGTAAAAAACCTTCAAACCGCCAATGTTGTCGGCGTAAGTCCGGTTTCCGGTATTGCCTCGTTTGATCTTCTCGGTATTTACCCGACAGTAGAAACCCTTATCCCGCAAGGCGTATTACTTGCGGTACTGATGGTAACGTTTGCGTTCCAAATAAGAAAATGGAAAAGCGGGAAAAAGGAGAAGACGTAAGCCCGGCCCGGAATGACAAACGGAGTTTTTACGAAAAATTAACCTGTTGCTGATAAAAAATTAACAAAAGGTCACCATACTATATTTATCTCATTCAATTTAATCTGGAGGATAGATATGAAAACTCATGTGTTACTTGCCATACTGTTAGCGGCCGCCGCTGTTCAGGTTTACGCCAGACCTGCCGCCGAAAGCGGGACGCTTGTTACCGGTGTGAACGGGAATTTGAGCTATATTGGCGGCTATTCCAGAGGCAGCGTTAATGAAGACGGCGGCATCGCGGAAATCGTTCAATACAACCGGGATACCAAGCGTATCTATGTGGTAAACGGCGCCCTTGGCAGCCTTGATATTGTTGATGTCCGAAGCCTGCGCTCGGGGAGCTTTACGCCGCTGGAACTGTACCGTCGGATCGACCTTCGCACCATGGGGGCCGCCCACGGCTTTGAATATGGAGACCTTACCAACGTCGCGGTAAGTACAAAAAACAAGTTTATCGCCCTGGCGGTTCAGCACCGGGATTATGCCAGCCCCGGTTACATCGTCCTTGCGGATTATGAAGGGGAATATCTGCGGCATTACGGCGCGGGGGTTCAGCCTGATATGATCTGTTTTACCGGGGATGAACGGTATGTCCTTACCGCCGACGAAGGGGAGCCGAGGGAAGGATATACCGGCGGCGCGATTGATCCTCCCGGTTCCGTTACCATTCTGGATCTTGTCAGCAACGAGGTCCACATTGCCGGTTTCGATAGTTTTGACGCGCTGGACGAGCGGGCCGCCCTTATCCAAAGAAAGGCGATCCTTAACGCGGGGGCAAGACCGTCCCTGGACTTTGAGCCTGAGTACATCGCCGTTGGCGAAGACAACCGCAGCGCCTGGGTTTCCCTTCAGGAGGCCAATGCCCTGGCGCTTCTCGATATTCCCGGTGGAAGGTTTACCGCGGTTATGGGCCTTGGTTTTAAGGATCACCATCTCCCCAAAAACAGCATTGATGTCCTTAAGGATGGAAAAGCGGAACTTGCCCCCCGGGATCTGTACGGCCTGTACATGCCCGACGGCATTGCGGCGGTCAGCATCGGTGGAACCGCTTATGTCATCACCGCCAATGAAGGGGACGCCCGGGAATGGGGTTCCGGGGATCATGAATACTCGGATATTACCTCGTTTAAGATCGTGGACTATAAAATAGATGTTTTGGACAACGCCAAAAAAGAGGGCCTGGAGGGGAACAAGGTTTACCTTTTGGGCGCCCGGTCTTTTTCAATTTGGGAAGCCCGGACGGACGGCCTGAAACAGGTATTTGACAGCGGCAATGATTTTGAAAC
>JAITBO010000371.1 GCA_031283505.1 Treponema sp.
GTAAACGGACTGCCCAAGCTGGAGGCGGTAATCCCCCCGCCTTATAATGCCCGGATAACCGGTATGCTCCCTCCCTGGGTGTCGATCCCGGAAATAACTTTGCGGAAGCCTCCCCGCGTTATTTTCCCCCAAGGAGCCTACGGGCTCCAGAAGACTATGTGGAAAAGAAACGCCTTTCCCCCGCTGAATACGACCTGGTGTGCCGGTTCGTCAGGGAACGGAAAAACCTGCTCATAGGCGGCGGGACGGGGAGCGGGAAATCGACCTTTACCAACGCGATACTCAAAAAGATGGTGGAATACACCCCCGAAGACCGGTTCTATATCGTGGAGGATGTGCCGGAACTGCAATGTGAGGCGAAGGACAAGACCATGATAGCGGTGAATCCACGCCACGCCGCCGAGGCGGTGAGGACGGCCCTCCGGTGGACCCCGGACTGGATTATTTTTGGGGAAATGCGCTATGGGGAAGTAGCCAACGAACTCATCAAGGCATGGAACACCGGGCATACGGGGAACGTAACCACCATCCACGTCGATAGCTGCGCCTCCATGCTGGTCCGCATGGAGAACCTTTTGCGGGAGGAAATCAAGGAGACTATCCCTCGGCTGTCCCTGACCATCCATCTCTGCGTCCACCTGACCACCATGAAGGACGGCCCTGTTGTGGACGAAGTGTTGCCCACCGCCGACATGATCCAGGAGGACCGGCTGGAATTCTTGCGGAGCGGGGGGAAAATCCCGTAAAGGGCGCTATGCCGGCCTATTTCCGCCGGGGGGTTAATCACCATCATCGGGCCGCTTGCCAAAACCTTCAAAAGGAGATATAGTTAGGTCATTGGAGAAGAACATGGGAACGAAGGTTAAGCCGGTACAGCCGACAGAGATAAAAGACAAGAAAATCGCCCGTGAGGTCATTGAACAGATCCGCAAGCCTATACCGCGGTCAGTTGAAAAGAAGCTCAAGAAAGAAGACGACCTCATTATGAAATTTTTCAAATAGGCTTATTTTAATGAAATTCAGCAAAACGACAGGCAGCGCCGCTTTTAAGCTGGAACAACTGGATTCGGATGCGCTGATACGTGTTTTTTCCTGTTCTGTTGAAGAATATGATGAGTATCTCCATAAAGACGCTATGCGTTCCCAGAATGATCATATTGCCTTAACGTGGCTTCTGCGGGAACGTTTCACAGGAAAAATAGCCGCCTATATGTCCCTGATTGCGGACGCCATCAAGCTTTCGGTTTCCGAAAAAGAACTGCATGATCTCAATTATCCTTTTAAGACTATCCCCTCTATGAAAATTGCCAAACTGGCGGTTTCCAAAGAGTTCTCCAATAAATACAAGGGGATTGGTTCTTTCATGATTGGTTCAGCCCGTACCATTGCCCGTACGTGTACTGATCATTATTGCGCCTACCGGTTTCTTACGGTGGACGCGGATATTGAACACAATGAAGGCGTCCGTGTCTTTTATGAAAAAAATGGCTTTATTCCCAACAGCGAACTTTATAACAACAACCGGAAAACAATCAGTATGCGCAAAGACCTGTATCAGTAACCACATACAAAGTATTTCAGAAAGAATTCTCTTTATCTCTGTCTGCCTTATTCCCTCCATGTAATTTTATCAATATGTAACTATTTACCGATTGGAATAATAACCAGGTAACCCTTAACTACTTCTTAGGCGAAAGCCGAATTAACCGGAAAATGAGATTTCCGAAACGAGGTATGTTATGAAGAAACTGGTTATCAACAAACGGATAGTTGCCCTTGTGGCGCTATTGGTCATTTGCGTCTTCTCGGTGGCCGCCGATGACTTCGGCCTTGACGAGAAGATCGGGATGGTGCTGCAAATGCTTTCCTCCCCCTGGGTCAAGGGTATTGCCTGTATCGCCCTCATCGTGGAGTGCATCGGCCTCATTACCGCGGGGAGGCAGGAGCCGGGGATGTTCAAAAAGTTTATCCCCTGGATCGCCGGGACTATCCTCTTTATGGCCGCGGGCACTATCACGAGCAAGTTTATCTCCGTTGAGGAGGACACCTTTAACTCCGCCCTGGAGATAGAGTAATGGCTTCCTTGCAGGACTTCTCCCTCCCGGTCCACAAGAGCTTGCAGCAGCCGGATCTGCTCCTGGGAATCCCGAAGCCCGTAATCGCCCTCATCCTCTGCATGACCATGATCCTGGTCTACCTCCTCGGGTTTGTATTTTCCCTCTGCGGGATTATCCTCTATATCCCCTGTTATTTTTTGTCAAAGGAAGACCCGGACCTTTTGATTATCGCCCTGGACGGCCTCTTTCAGCTTGACTTTTTGGAAGGTTAGAACATGGGCTTTTTTGTGTCATTTCTCAACGCCTTCCCCCTGAGCCCCTACCGGGAAAAACACAACCGCCTTTCCTCATTCTGTCCCTGGGCCTTTTTTGTGGGGAAATTCCCGGAAGGCATCGTGCTGCTCAAAGGCGGGACGCTCATGCGGACCTATTCCTTTGTCTGCCCGGATCTCGGTTCCGCTTCGGTGGAGAGCATTAACGCCGTTTCGTTCTTTTTTAACGAGGCGGTAAAACGGCTGGGGAACGGCTGGTGCGCCCAGTTTGAAGCCCAAAGGGGAATCACCAGGGAGTATCCCGGATCGAAATGGACTAATATCGCCGGGTATCTCATCGACAAGAGGAGGCAGGAACTCTTTACCGGGGAGGAAGTCCACTTTGTCAACCGCTATTACCTGACCCTGACCCACCAACTGCGGAGCGACATCTATGCGAAAACGAATAGCCTCTTGTATAAGAAACATGAAGGAAACAGCGAACAGGAGGGGTATTTTAACCTGGAAGTCTGCCGGAAGGAGATACAGGAATTCCGCGACGAGACGGACGCCTGTATCTCCCACCTGGTGGGCCGTATCTATATCTCCCCGCTGAACAATGACGAATGCGCCTCATACATCCATACATCGGTGAGCGGTAATTTCCATCCCCTCAAAACTCCCCGGCGGCCCATGCTCTTTGACCATTTCATCACCGATGACAACCTGGACATCGGAACCACGCTCAAGTTAGGCGATACCTATATCCCCATCGTGGCTATCCGGGATTTCCCCATGGAAACCTACCCCGCCATGCTCTCAGCCCTGAACGGTTCCCACATCGAGTACCGCTGGTCCATCCGCTGGATCGCGCGGGGGAAGCAGGAGGCGAGCAAGGACATTGAGAAATACCAGAAACGGTTTTACGGTTCCCGCAAGTCCTGGGGAACCGCCCTCGCCGAATCACTGGGAAGCTTTGAATCAGGCCGGGAGGACCCCGCCGCCTTAGCCTTTGAAAAAGACACCAACGCCGCCAAGGTGGAGCTTGCCACGGATCAGTATTCCT
>JAITBO010000061.1 GCA_031283505.1 Treponema sp.
GGTATCGAAGATTTCTCCGTGAAATCTTTGTGTATGCGGGGGAACACATCCCCCGCACCCCCAGTAGGAAGCGCCCCAAGGGGCGGGGTATTAAACCCCAAAAGGGCTACGCCCTTTAATGAATTATCGGGCCGGGCTGTTCGGGTACACGTGAGGGTACAATTGCGTTTTATATTTGAGCTAGATTTTTAGTTATTAGGCATCCGCTTTTTCGACTAGGTTTTATTTTTAGGCATCACGGGGAGCGCGTTACCTCCGTCATGTGAAATAAGATGCGGAACGGTACAAATTTGTCCTTGAAAGATCGGCCTTTGTGGAAAGCGTTGGTATTTCCCGCTCCCATAGCTACCACTTTGAGATAGGGAATCTCTTCGTGAAAGTGGGTAAACCGGAACATTACCAAGCAAACCATTGTATTGTATAATCAGGGTTTAATGAAACTTAAAAATCCACCGCCTATGGCGGTGGTCATGTACTGACGGCTATGCCATTAGAAAAGCAAGAAGGTTGAGCAATACGGATATTAATAAATAATTTCATGCAGAAGCGTAGCAGAAACCAATTTCAGCATGAAGTATAAGCTGAGTGGAGATCGGTAAAGGCTGGAAGGTATTTTAGGCCCCTTATAGGGGCCCTATCCATTCAAGCCACCACCTTTGGTGGTGGTTGTTGACTGTCCTTGAGGTAGTACTGCTCGCCTGAGAAATACTCCTTGACGAGTTTTGCCACCAGGGGGCTCAGGATCAGGACGGTGATCATATTGGGCAGAATGATCAATGCGTTGGCAAGGTCGAGTACGGCGAGGATTGCTTCCAGGCCGAAAAACGCTCCCACCATGACGCTCAGCGTGTAGATGATCCGGGTGTATTTGGAAATTTTTGTGTTGAAGAAAAATTCCACAAGCTTTTCTGCGTACCAGATGACCGCTATGATGCTGGACAGCACAAAGAGAAAGACGGAAATGGTAACAATATACGTACCTGCGGGGCCCAATACTTTTTGGAAAGCCACGGCGGGCATGGTAAAGGCTTCGGCGGGGCCGACTTCTTTCCACGCACCGCTGGCCAATACTACTATGCCGGACAAGGTACAGACCGTACCGTCAATAAGGACTTCAAAAACACCCCAAAAGCCTTGGCGCACCGGATGGTCGGTAATGGCGGCGGCGTGGGCGATAGGGGCCGAGCCCATGCCCGCTTCGCAGGAATAGGTGGCCCGGGCAAGACCCATGCGGATGGCCAGGGAGACCCCTGCACCGATGAAGCCTCCGGTGGCAGCGGTTCCGGTAAAAGCCGATTGAAATACCAGGCCCAGACTGGGGAACAGATTTCCGATATTGGCGAATATCACGATGATGCAGCCCAAAAAATACAGGATACACATGACGGGCACTATCCGGCTTGCTACCTTGGAAACACGGATAAGTCCGCCCAACACAACGACGCCCACCAGCACCGTCAGTATGGCGGCGGAAAGGTATTTATTGATCCCCATGGCTTCGGCGTTTTGAATGAGGGAAACGGACTGAGTCGCAATGGAGGGTATGTAGTATATCATACAGACGAAGGCCCCTACCAAGGCCATACCTTTGCCCACAGCCTTGATGGGGAAGCCCTTGGTCATGTAGTAACCGGGACCGCCGATATAGTGGCCGTCGGCGTTCTTTTCCCGGAAGTGAACCCCCAACACGACTTCGGAAAATTTGGTGGCGCCTCCCAGGATGAAGATGACCCACATCCAGAAAAGCGCACCGGGTCCGCCAAAGGCGATAGCCGCCGGGACCCCTACGATGTTGGATGCCCCGATAGTAGAAGCCATGGCGGTAGAAACGGCAAAGAAGGGACTTACCGTGCCTTCTCCCTTGCCCTTGTCAAGAATCTTGCCGAAGGTCTGTTTGCAAATATAGGGCAGATGCCGAATCTGAAAAAATTTGAGCCTGATGGTAAGGTAGAGCCCCCCGCCAACCAGCACAATCAGGAAGAGATAATTCCAGAAGAATCCTGAAATAGCCCCCACGACCGCGAAAAAACTTTCCATAATTCCTACACTCCTTGTTTATGGAATTTTGCCCGTAATACGGCGGCAACCATGCAAGGCATTTATGCCACACTACAGGCAAAGCCAATATTTTAAGGGCTCAAGCCCTTATTTGCTCATCCGGTTCCAATATCAACAAGTTAAGAAAGGGAAGCGCATAGGTTCCAAAAGCTAAGAGTATGCCCCCCACTCGTTTCTTACAGGATATATCATCCTTAATCTGTTGGCAGTTCCTCCGGTTCTGTTTCCCCCCTCCGGGACTCCCTGCCCAAAAGCTGTATAAATTTACATTTTTTTGAAAATTTATGCAATATGCTCATCATATTTTTTCTTGATTCGTTATGCAAGAGGCTGCGTTGAATCATCAAGAATCTAACTCAAATGCAGACGTGTATCACCGTAAAAATCTAACCCAAACAGGTCCGTCCGATGAAAGAATCGGAGGCCATTATGGGGTTAACGGTGAAAGAAAAATAATCGATTATTCGGGAATCGTATCACCGTTATCAGTCCTCCGGTATCGGGGGTCAAATACGCTATTGCGCTACGAAGCCGCTCGCTGTTGTAATAGGCGAACCAAAGCGTCATCCGCACCTGGGCGCTATCATTCTCTACATATATGTTTCTTTATCATGTGCAGGCCGCTCAACACTATGCCCCGCATGAAACATGGCGGGATTTCCGCTTCTATCCCTTGCGCTTCGTTGTGCGATACGATCTCCCGCGGAAACAAAACCACATTTTCATAGCTGTCGGGATAATAGTTTGTTCGTGAAGTTGCAGACCACCGGTCCGATTGGGAAAGCCTCGAGATAAAAGGTAACAGCCTCCCGTATTTCATCCCAATATGGTATAGTGGCCTTCTATGAAGAAACAGCGTTCTTGTGTCTTTAAATGTACTTCCTGCGGCCATGAAGAACCCAAGTGGCTGGGCCGTTGTCCAGAATGTGGGGAGTGGAACACCCTCATCGAGACGGCGGCAACCGTTTGGAACAGCCCGGCGGGACTTGCCGGTTCCCGCAACCGGGACAAAGGAGAAATCCCCCAATCCCTGCCCCTGTCGTCGGTGGACCCCCAGGAAGGGAGCCGCATAGGAAGCGGTATCGCCGAGCTTGACCGCGTTCTGGGCGGAGGCATCATGAAACGGTCCGCTATTCTCGTAGGGGGCGAACCGGGAATAGGCAAATCCACCCTGCTGCTCCAGACTGCAGCCGCAGCGGAAACCAAAGGGCGGGTACTTTACGTGTCCGGGGAGGAGTCCGCAGGACAGGTCCGCATGAGGGCCGACCGGCTGGGAATCCCGGGGGCGGCGGCTGGCCGCATCGAAATCTGTTGTTCCGGGAACCTTGAGGATATAGAAACCATCGTCAACGCAGTCAAGCCGGTGATCCTCATGGTGGATTCCGCCCAGACCTTGCGAACCGGCGAGGCGGGGCTTATTCCCGGTACGGTGAACCAGATGAAATTCTGTTCCTACGAACTCATCTCCTGGGTAAAGGAACACGATGCGGCCCTATTCCTGACAGCCCACGTCACCAAAGACGGGATCATCTCGGGGCCCAAGTCCCTGGAACACATGGTGGACACGGTACTCTACTTTGAGAGTCCCGTCTCGGCGGCCAACGACGGGGACTGCCGGTTTCTGAGGGCGGCGAAGAACCGTTTCGGCTCGGTAGACGAGATCGGAATCTTCACCATGGGGGAACAGGGGCTTTCCATGGTGGAGGATCCTTCCCTTCTGTTTCTAGTGCGCCGGGATGGAGAATTGCCTCCGGGAGTGTCCACCGCCGCCGTCCTGGAAGGTTCCCGGACCCTGCTGGTGGAAATCCAGGCCCTGACGGTGCCTGCCAAAGGTGCCATAAGCCGGGTGTTCTCGGACCGCATCGATTCCGCACGGGTTTCCCGAGTGGCCGCGACTCTGGAAAAGCATCTTTCCCTGCGGCTTTCCGACCACGACCTCTACATCAACGTGGCCGGGGGCATACGTATCGCCGAAGTAGGGGTGGACCTGGCCCTGGCGGCCGCCCTCTATTCGGCCAGAACCGGCCTTCCCCTTCCTGTCGGAACCGCCCTGACCGGGGAATTGTCCCTGGCCGGGGAACTCAGACCGGTACGGCGCATTGCTGGCCGGGTAAAGACGGCCCGCAACCTGGGTTTCGAGCGTTTTTTGGCTCCTCCCGGTGAGGGTGTGGCCCCGGGAATGGCCGTAAAGAACATCAAAGAAGCCATGAAGCTGCTTTTTACTTAGATTTAGTAGAAAAAAGTTTTTTCCCCGGAGCCCATCCGCTATGTCCCAGGAGGGTTTGGAATTGACCACCCAGGCGGTCGACCGCGCCTCCGTAGCGCCCGCTGAAAAAAATATGAAATATAATCAATTATCACTTGACTGTCAAGCAAAAGTAGGGTATTTTTCTTGTGTATAGGATATTGTTTTTGAAGAATTTACGTGTTTTCGGTTTTTTGGGAAATTTCTCACTCTATTGTGGTAAAGCACTTCAATCATATTCATTTGATCTATCCCCATTTCGGTTATATATATGCATCCCATTTTCTTGGCGGGACGACCGGCAAGAATAGGAGTCGTCCATTTTTTGTGGGCGTGAATAATTATGCGTACCCGGACGCAGCAACCTCTGGTTTGTCCAGACCGTGGGTTTGAAAGAACCTTCGTTTGTACAAATTTTAGGTGCATTCCGGGAGAAGGAATTTTCTCAATGGCCAAGAAACTGTATGTCGGTAACCTTTCCTACAACACTACCGAGGACAGCCTGCGTAGCCTCTTTTCGGGGTTCGGCAGTGTTGCCTCAGCCAAGATCATTTTTGATCGTGAAACCGGCAACTCCAAGGGATTCGGATTCATTGAAATGAGTACGGATGAAGAAGCTAACGCCGCAATAGCGGGGACCAACGGCCGGGAATTTGAAGGCCGTCAGATTCGGGTGAATGAAGCTATGGACAAGCCCCGCCAGGATCGCGGTGCCAGAGGTGGATATAGCAACTGGTAATTCCTGTGGAGAGCGGTGTTTAATCGGCAAAGAAGTAGCCGATTTTCGGCCTTGCGGTTGACGATTTATAACACCAAAATAGCAGGCGCTTGAGAAGAAATCGCATCATTCAATGCTTTTTCTTTTATGTGAGGTTTTCAACGCCGTTCCAGCAGCCCCCGGGACAAGAGTCTGTCCATAAGGCTGGTCAAAGCGGCAATGTCAATTTCTTCTGAAGCGTCTTCTATGGTTTCCCTGATCTCCTGCCAGTCTTCAGCTTCCAGCAGCATGGAAGCGTCGTCGTATTCCCCCAGAAAAAAAGCAGCCACATACCCCATCTTGCGTAAAGAAGCGGCGGAGTTTTTTTCTATGCGTTCCCGTATACGGAGGGCAAGATTTTCCGCCGAAGAAACGCCGATGACCGGGGCAATGAGGGCGGTAAATTCCCGTTCAGTCTGGTTCAGGAGCCGGACATCCGGCCCGCCGGTACCTCCGCTTCCATTCAGAGCGGCTACAAGTCTGTCAACCTGCGCGATAAAGTGATCGATTGGACGCATTAACAGAATCCTTCTAGCAGTTTGTTACACTTCGTGCAGAAAACCTTCAAAAATCGACTTTCAGTCGATTTTTTACCTTGCAAATTGCCAAAGCAACCCATAAATCGGGTTTTTTTGCGGTATCAAGCGCAAAAATCCACCAAGTGCAACAGGCTGCTAGAATCCTTTTGGAGGTCCCAAAATTTCCGACAGAATGACACCTTGCCTCAGAGGTGGCAGTGCCCCAAGTTTCTTCCAGAAAGCGTCGGCAGCAACCTTTGACCGACGGGTCCCGGCTAAAACAGGAACCGTTTCCGCAGGCTGCCACATACCGGGAACGGAAACCGCCGGTGAGAAACCGGCCCCCTTATCCCTCTTCGCGCCGCGCTGGTCCGGTTTCTGAGATTCCACAGACAGAGCCCAGGCGGAAAATTTTTCATTCTCATCTTCTTCATCACCGGCCAGAGCCATGCCTTCGGCCTCTATAGCCTCAACACCGGCAAGAGGCGGAGGCCGGTCCTGTGATTGTTTATACGCCGCCCGCTTCCGTAGGTACAGGACGAGCCTTACCCCCGCGATGAGGGCAAGGATAATAATGGAAAGGCTTGATTCAAAAATCTCCGTCACTTGGCGTCACCGGGAACGGAACCGCCTATAGAGGAACGCATATCCGTATCAGCCTGGATGTTTTTAAGGCGGTAATAATCCATCACCCCCAAATGACCGTTTCTGAAAGCTTCGGCGATAGCTAGGGGGATCTCCGCTTCCGCCAGCACCACCTTGGCGCGGTTCTCCTGGACCAGAGCCAGCATTTCCTGTTCCTGGGCCTGCGCCGCCGCCCGGCGTTTCTCCGCCTCCGCCTGGAACCGCCGTTTGTCCGCTTCGGCCTGATCCGCCTGGAGTTTAGCCCCCACATTGGCCCCCACGTCTATGTCAGCAATATCAATGGAAAGTATCTCAAAGGCGGTCCCCGCGTCCAGACCCTTTTCCAGAACCCGTTTGGATATGGTATCCGGGTTTTCCAACACCGCTTTGTAGGATTCCGATGAACCTATGGTGGTAACGATGCCTTCCCCTACCCGAGCGATAATGGTCTCCTCAGTTGCCCCGCCGACCAGACGTTCGATGTTGGCCCGCACGGTTACCCGGGCCTTCACCTGAAGCTGGATTCCGTCTTTGGCCACCGCGTCTATGGTAGTCTTGCCCTTAGAACTGTCAGGACAGTCTATGACCTTGGGATTAACGCTGGTTCTGACCGCCTCAAGCACATCCCTTCCCGCCAGATCGATGGCGGCGGCCCGCTGGAAAGGCAGGGGAATGTTCGCTTTGTTGGCCGCAACCAGGGCCCGGCTCACCTTCATCACATCACCCCTGGCAAGGAAGTGGGTTTCCAGCATATCCGACTCAACTTCGATTCCGGCCTTGGAAAGCATGATACGGGAATCCACGATGACCCCGGGATTTACGTGCCTGAGCCACATACCGATAAGTTTCCCCATTCCGACCGACGCCCCGGACAGAAGCGCCCGGAACCAGAGCCCGAAGAACCGGAAAAACAACAACAGAAAGCCCAGGATTATAAGCCCTGCCGCAACCAATACAACAAACATTCCCAACATTATGATCTCCTTAATAGATTTGTCCGGAAAACTGAAGTTCCCGAACAACTTTGATGAATAATTGAACCCTCCCCATTTACATTAGAGCAGCCCTGGAGTTTTTGCGCGGCAAAAACTCCTTAGAGACTTTCCGCTACGCGGAAAGTCTCACACAAGCCGGACGGTTATGGCGCTGCCCCTGACCCGGGTGACTTTGACGCCCCTGCCCGGTTCGACAAAGGAACCGTCGGCTTCTGCGGAATAGACTTCGCCGTCTATTTCGACCCGGCCTGAAGGCCGCAGGGTGGTAACCGCCACGCCGATCTTACCTACGAGACTCCCATAATCCCGGAGAATAGCGCCGGACTTTCCACCATCGGCAGGAACGCCTTGAGACGCCAGACCGGTTGATTCATCCGCCGGTCCGCCTGCGGTCCCCGTGATGCTTGTCTTTAAGGTCAGACGGTCAAAAATTTTGATCTTGGGCCCAAGAAGGGCAATGACCGCAAGCCCTGCCACCGCCGCCAGCATTCCTATAGCCACTACCACAGCGTTCCTCCCCAGGAGATTCCACTCCCATTCAAACCGGGGAATCACAAAATCCTGCATGGACAGGACCAGGGAAAGCCCGATAAGGATAAGCCCCGAAATACCCGTAATCCCAAAGCCCGGCAGGATGAAGATTTCCACCGCCAGAAGGCCCACTCCCAGCAGAAAGAGGATGATTTCCGGTGAACCGGCCTTCCCAAGCAGTATACCGGAACCGAAGACCGACGCAAAGGCGATAATCGCCGTAACTCCGGGAATCCCGAAACCGGGGGTGTTGATTTCCAGAAAGATCATCACGATTCCCAGCACGATGAGTATAGTCTGTACCGCCCCGGAAGTAAGGAACGAAATGATGCCGTCGGCGGCGCTGGGAGCGCTTTCCCTGATTTTCCCCACAGCCCCTATGGAAGCAAGAAGACTGGTCCGGTCATCCACAAGGGCTTTGACAAGGCCGTAACGGAAGGCTTCCCCGCCGGTGAGGGAAAGGAGCTTCCCCCTGGGAGAAATTTCCGCGACCCGCTCGATCTTTACCGTTTCGTCTTTTTCCAGCCGCTCAAGTTCCGCCAGGGTAAGGACCCTAGTCTCCCCGTCTACCAGGGCTTCCCAAAGTTCCACATCGTAATCCACCATGGCCAGGGCGATATTCACGGGATGGCCGTTCTTTTCCGCCAGGGCAGCAATCTGGGAACGGATGGCGGCCACGGTCTTCTCCCCTGCCCCCTGCGTAGTACCGTCCGCCTCCAGGGTAACCGGCGCGGCGGCCCCCATAGAGGTCCCCGGAGCCATGTAGATGCTGGAACAGGCAAAGGCGATAAGGGCCCCCGCCGACCAGCTTACCCCCATGGATTCATCCCCGGCGTGGACCCAGGCAACGGTTTGGGCGTCTTTGATGGACGTGATAAAAGAAGTAATTTGCAGGGCCGAATCTACCCGGCCCCCGAAGGTGTCTATCTCAAAAACAATGAAAGCGGCGCCCTGGTTCAGGGCCTTCCGGGTCTCCCGGCGGACAAAAACGGCCATAGAGGGATCTATGTCTCCCCGTATAGGGATGATCCATACGGAGTCCGCCCCGTCCGAAGGGACAGCGGACAGCCCGCCTCCGGAATCCGCAGACTGAGTATAGGCAGCCCCCACCGCCGCCAGGCAAAGAAGAATAAAAATACACGGCAGGGAACGCGAAAATAAGGTAGACTTCATATATTTATTGTATAGGATTTTAAAAAAATACGCCATAACGCGAAGGCAAAAGAGCGAAGATAAGGATACGGCCCCGCTTTGGGTCACAAGAACTGCAACGCACTAAAAACCATTCATAAAATTCCCATTACCGTATGAGTCTGTTCCAAAACCGTGCGTTATGTGAAATGCAGGGCTAAAATATCCTCAGTTTTATAAAGATGAATAGTAACTATTCAGCCAGGGAAAACTAAAAAAGCGGCAAATTTTCATCAAATTTAATGAAAAAAGGCCGAAAATTGAAGTTTTTCTAGTGATTTTTAGTAGTGTATTTTTTGCGGAAATTTTGTACAACTGAAAATTTT
>JAITBO010000022.1 GCA_031283505.1 Treponema sp.
ACAGAGCAAAAGAGAGACAAAAAAGATAGCGCGTGAATGTTATAAGGGTTCCAGGACCGGAGATCGTTTTGAAAGATGGTATGAGTATAATCTGCTGAAAAAAGTGGCCATCGAGATGATCTGGCCATTGAACAGCGAGGTACTTCGGGATTCTTTGCGGCTGGAAGGTCCCGTTCCACAGCCTTCCCGGTAATGCCAGTCCGCCTTCCTCAAAATACTTCTTTGCTAACAGCGCCTAGTAAATCCTACAAATAGGTAGTATTGTACTTCCATGGAATCAGCCATTGTGTATGCTGAAGAGGACGCTTTTCTCCGGGATGTCAGGCGCGAAAGAGACGAGTTGGAACTGCTCTTCGACATAGCCCGAACTTTCGATAAGCACGTGGAGCTTAGAACCGCCTTGGGGCCTCTGCTGAGCCTTTTGGAGAGCCGCGCGGGGCTGACCTGGGGGATGGTGACCCTCCTGGACCGAGCCACGGGGCTTCTCAAAATCGAGGAAGCTTATGGGCTTTCCACGGAAGAGAAGAGCCGGGGCATATACCGGCTGGGGGAGGGCCTGGTCGGACGGGTCTTTGAGTCGGGGATCGCCGTGACGGTTTCGGATCTGTCCCAGGAAATCCGCTTTTTGAACCGGTCGCGGGTGCGGACCAGGGAGGACCTTGAGGGCTTGTCCTATTACTGCGTCCCCATACGGTCAGGAGGAGGGGTTATAGGAACCCTCAGCGCCGAGCGGCGTATCCTGGATGAGGACATCCCTGGCCGCATGGCCCGGGATAAAGCGTTTTTGGAGAAGGTCTCGTCTATAATAGCCGATTCCGCCAAGCTCCGGGAACGGATCATGGAGGAACAGTTCAGGCTGCGCAGGGATCGGGACGCCGGGGACGAACGGATCGTGAAGGGGCAGGGAGGGCGCATAAGTCCGGAAAGCCCCATCATAGGGACCGGAAACGCCATGAGGCGGGTCTACGAGATGATTTCCCAGGTGGCGCCCAGTGATGCTACGGTACTCATCACCGGGGAAAGCGGAACAGGGAAAGAACTCGTGGCGGCGGAGGTACACCGGCTTTCAAAACGGGTCGGGCACCCTCTGGTCAAAGTGAATTGCGCCGCCCTCCCGGAATCCATCATCGAAAGTGAGCTTTTCGGTCATGAAAAGGGGGCTTTTACCGGGGCTTACAGCCAGCGCAAGGGGCGGTTCGAGCTTGCCAGCAAGGGAACCATCTTTCTGGACGAGATAGGGGAACTGCCGTCCCAGATACAGGTCAAGCTCCTCAGGGTGCTTCAGGAACGGGAACTGGAACGGGTGGGGGGGGCTTCCACAATCAAAGTGGATGTACGCCTTGTGACTGCCACGAACCGTAACCTGGACGAAGAGGTCAAGGCGGGCCGCTTCCGGGAGGATCTCTACTACAGGCTCAACGTGTTTCCCATCCATATGCCGCCCCTGCGGGAACGGAAAAGCGACATCGTGCTACTGGCGGACCATTTTGCCGAAAAATACGCCGGGAAGAACGGCAAGCTCATCAAGCGTATATCCACCCCGGCCATAGACCTCCTTACCAGCTATTCCTGGCCGGGCAACGTCCGGGAACTGGAGAACTGCATCGAGCGGGCCGTGATCCTTTCCGCCGACACGGTGATCCATTCCTATAACCTGCCCCCAAGCCTCCAAACCGCGAGTTCCACCAACACGGAGCCTACTACTACCCTGGAGGCGGCCCTTTCCCGCATGGAGAAGGAGCTTATCGTGGAGGCCCTCAAACTCAGCGACGGCAATATGGCCGCCGCTGCCCGGCGTCTGGGGATTACCGAGCGGAAGATAGGGCTCCGGGTTCACCATTACGGGATAAACTGGCGGCTTTACAGAACTACCAATATGTAGGAAAGATTTATTAGAGATACATTTCCGTAGGCTTTAATATGACCGGAAAAGAAGACACGGGGGCAAGACAAAAAGAAATTCAACCGTAAAGGCGATTTTTTTTTATGAAATATAAGCCTGTCCCAAAACTAAGTGACTGTACGTTAACGCTCACGGTTTTAGGACAGGCTCATTTCAAAGTTGCCTTCTAAAAACTTCAGGTTTGGGAAAGCCTCATATACGAACCGTTAAAAAAACCGGCGTTTTCTTGAAAAGATAATTCGACTTGGCACGAATCCTGCTTAATATAACCAGTTAGACAGCTTTTAAGGAGGATGAAAGTGCGAAAAAAAATGTTTGTTTTGGCGATTCTTCTTTTGTGTGCGGGAGTTTTCCTGTCCGCCGAAGAAAGTATCGAAACCCTGGCGTTCTCTCTGGACGTGGTATGGCTCTTCATCGGCGCTATCCTGGTATTCATCATGCAGGCAGGATTTGCCCTTGTTGAGACGGGGCTTACCCGGGCGAAAAACGCCACCAACATCACCATGAAAAACGTGATGGACTTCTGCTTCGGCGCCATCGTGTACTGGGCCATTGGCTGGGGTTTCATGTACGGCGACGACCTGGCAGGCCTTATCGGAGCCTCCCAGTTTTTCCACGGCCCTATGGAATTGGATGTGGAAACCGGTGGCTTCTACAAAAGCTGGTTCTTCCAGGTGGTTTTCGCTGCTACTGCCGCCACCATCGTGTCCGGCGCCATGGCGGAACGGACCCAGTTTAAGTCCTATCTCATTTATACCTGTTTTATCTCCGCCGTTATTTATCCTATTTCCGGCCACTGGGTCTGGGGCGGCGGTTGGCTTGCCGGACTCGGCTTCCACGATTTTGCCGGTTCCACAGTGGTTCATTCCGTGGGCGGCTGGGCGGCGCTTATGGGCGCGGCAGTCGTAGGCCCCCGGCTCGGCAAGTACGTCAAAGGCGCGGACGGACGGGTAAGCGTCAAGGCCTTTCCGGGGCACAACATCCCTTACGCCGCCTTGGGAGTAATGCTCCTTTTCTTCGGGTGGTTTGGTTTTAACGGTGCTTCCACCGGTATCGCCACTATAGGCGAAGGCGGCATCTGGAGCGGCCTCGCCATCGCCCGGGTTTCCGTGACCACCTGTCTTGCCGCCGCCGCCGGCGCGGTAGCCGCTCTTCTCTTTTCCTGGATATGGTTCAAAAAGCCTGACGCTTCCATGACCCTGAACGGCCTTCTGGCGGGTCTCGTGGGTATCACCGCCCCCTGCGCGGTGGTCTCCCCCGGAGCGGCTATCGTCATCGGCCTTATCGCCGGTGTACTCGTTGTACTCTCCGTCGAATTCGTCGACAAAGTGTTGAAGATTGATGATCCTGTGGGGGCCAGCTCCGTCCACCTTACCTGCGGCATCTGGGGTACTCTGGCGGTCGGCATCTGGGGCAACGCTCCCGGTGACGGCGTAGTCGGCCTCCTCCACGGAGGCGGGTTTACCCAGCTCGGGATACAGGTAATAGGGATGCTGGCGGTGGGCACCTGGGCGGCCATTGTTAGCCTGATTTTGTTCTTCATCATTAAGGCCATAACCGGTTTGCGGGTCAGTCCCAAGACAGAACTGGTGGGCCTCGATCTGAGCGAACACAAGGCAGAAGCCTATACGGGCTTCCAAATCTTCAGCAACGTATAAGGGAAGGAGGAAAAAAATGAAACTGATTATCGCGTATATCCAGCCCCATATGCTGAACGAAGTTAAGCAGGAATTGTACAAAGCCGAAGTTTTTAAAATTTCTGTTACCAATGCCATGGGCTGCGGACAACAGAAAGGTTACACGGAACACTACCGGGGTGTTGATATAGAGGTGAATCTTTTAAAGAAAATTCGGATTGAAATTGCCGTAAACGACAATTTTGTTAAACCCACGATAGACGCCATCATCCGGGGCGCCCGGAGCGGGGAAATCGGCGACGGGAAAATCTTCGTGCTTCCCATCGAACAGACCATCCGCATCCGTACCGGAGAAACCGGTTCCGTTGCGATAGGTTAATAAGCATACTCCCGCAGGGGATGCATTCAAGTTCTAAAAAGGAGGCCGGGATTTTTGTTTCGGTACGAAGACAGTACCGAAACGAAAGTATCTCGAATGTAAAAAAACAGAAGGCGGTATACCTGCGGGTTGTACCGCTTTTTATTACCGGGCCGGGGTTGTATCCCGTTAAGGCGGACGCAGATGGTAAATTCCGGATCCGGAGTATCGTCCCGAAATTAAAGGAAAGCTTGCCCGGACATTATTTTATAATGGGTGGTGATCTACAAAGTATGATGGAGGGGTAAAGACAACAGGGGCACAAGGGAATACTATGAAATTATGCTCATCACCATAAAAATCAAGTGCCCCCTTTGCCACAGCCCTAACATAACCAGAAACGGAAAGAAAAGCAAGGGTAAACAAAATTACCTCTGCAAGGATTGCGGCCGTCAGTTCATAAGTGATCATGAACGTACCTATCGCGGAACGTTCTCATGGGTTAAAAACATGATAAAAATCATGCCGGTCAGGGGAGT
>JAITBO010000023.1 GCA_031283505.1 Treponema sp.
AATTTCTTTAATACCGATGCCCGTGTCGTCAAGATTTACGTTTCCCCGTTGAATCTCGCAGGCCGCCAAAAAACCGTCCTCAATCGCCTGCAACATCCCGTATTCATACACGGGCTCTCCAAAATACCTGATGTTGTGGGCGGTGATTTTATTATCGTCCCGGACTTCGTTTGTGTCTTCTTTGAGGTTTAGAATTCTGGGAGTCGCGGTCAACCCAATCTGCACCGCGTTTTCATTTCTTTCCAGTGGCGGCGACCATTTATTCCAGGCGCTCCGGTGGCACTCGTCAATGACAACATGGGAAAAATAGTTTTTTGGGTAATGTCCGGTAAAGAAACCGGCGTCGTCATTTTCTTCCAGCCCCAATGACTGATAGGTAGCAATAATTATCTTCGCGTTCTTTTGGGGATTACCGTTTTCGACCGCGGCGGCATTGGAACCGAATTTTCCCTGAAAGGCGTTCAGGGCCTGGTTCCGCAGCTCGTCCCGATCGCAAAGAAAAAGCGCCTTCCGAAGCAGTCCCGCTTCGGCTATTCGTTTAAGCAGATTGACCGCAATGAAGGTCTTTCCCGCGCCGGTGGCAAGGGAGAGCAGTACCCGGTTTTTCCCCTGGGCTATTTTTTCAAGGGCCGCACGAATAGCCGCATCTTGATAATAGCGCCGTTCCCCTTCACCGCCTGAATACTTAACAAGTAACGGCCTGGCGGCCTCGGATTCAAGGGAAAAGCCCATCCCCTTTTCATAGCGTTTTTTCAGTTCTTTTTCTGTGGGGAACACCGGCATCGGCTTTGGGGTCGAGGTCAAGCCGGTGAACTTGTCGTATTCAACAAACTGATGGCCGTTAGTCGAAAAAATAAACTTTATGTTGAGCCGGTCAATGTCTCCGTCCCGCTTGCCCTGCTGGAGCCCGAAGCCCGGAGACTTATCTTCCGCCTTCGCTTCAATCAGGGCAACCGCAACCGGCTGGGTATCCCTGGAGGCGATTATCCGCAACAGATAGTCGGTTCTTCCCTGCCTGTGCTTTTTGGTTGCAATGTCATAGCCGCCAGTGGACACTTCCACCTTTACGTGATCCTGAGTCCACCCCTTTGCGGACAGCGCCGGGTCAATGAGGTCTCTTCTTGTCTGCGCCTCGTTCCTTGGCATGAGAACATCTTATAGCAGTATGGCATGAGATTCAACGGAGCGGAGTTGAGCATTTGCCGTTGAAACGGGGGCAACTGTGCCGAGCCGCAGGTCCGTAAACATTTTGTTCTGTATGCCCTTTGTCGGCAGATTTCTGTACAGTTCCTTATCCCCTTTTGCAAAATTTTTCACATCGCTTTAATACTCCCTTAACATCTGGCCTTTATGATATGCTTATGATTACCGAACATACATTCGCCCTGCGGCTGGACAATTTGACCGTGCGGTACGGGCCGGGATGTCCGCGCTGCATGGAGAGGCGGAAGTTCATGAAACGAAACCGTTGCTTTTTCTGAGGGACCATCTGGGCCCTCAGGAATGTTTTCCTCCGGCTCCAGAAAGGGGAGATTCTTGGCGTAGTAGGGGAATCCGGGTCGGGCAAGAGTACCCTGATGCAGGCCCTCAACATGGATAGCGAAGGCGGCGCCGGGACCTATTATCTTGGCTGCTATCAGGAAGGGAGCGCTAATGTTTTTTCCGTCAGTCCCCAGCAGAAAAAAATTATCAGAAACCGGCTTTTGGGGATAGTTTATCAAAATCCCCATCGGGGATTACTGATGTTTCTTTCTTCCAGGGCCAATGTGGCGGAAAAACTCATCGCCGCAGGAAACCGTAGCGTAGCTTCCATGATGGAAAGAACCTCGGGTCTCCGAACATATAAAAGTACCGGTGAACCGGATCAGAGAACCACCGGTTTATTTTTCCGGGGGTATGCAACAACGGGTTCAGATCGCCAAAGCAGTAGCCAATAATCCGCCGGTTCTGTTTCTGGATGAGGTAACCACCGGATTAGATTTTTCGGTGCAAGCCAGGGTTCTGGAGCTTATCAAAAGAATTCAGCGGGAATATGGGGTCTCCATGACCGTGGTAAGCCATCACCTGGCGGTGGTACGGATGCTCTCGGATCGTACTATAGTCATGTTCCTTTCCATGATGAACGTGATCGGCCTCAAGGAAGGACGCAGCAATTTCCGCACCAGAGAAAAATTTGAACGCCTGGCGATCCTGATCCGGCGTTTCCACCAAGGCTATCACCTTATCCGCCACCGGCTTCATGCCTGATACGATATTCACAATCCTGAACTTTACGAATTTGTGGAACATATCCTTAATGAAGGAAAGATCCACGAACTTTCTTTTATGGATCATACCTCCGGCCAGGGGCAATACCGGAATCTTGAAATTTACGCCCAATTCACCGCCGGATGGGATGTTGAAGGTGTCCAAAGTTTGGAACAAAAAAGGGTATCGGCCCTGGAGATACTTATGGAGCCCTTGATCGTCTAGGGGATTTCCCGAACCAAAGCTTTGGATCGGACAAAGGAAATGCTCTCCCGGACGGGACTGGAGAAAAATCTCTGGAATATGTATCCCGCTACTTTTTCAGGCGGGGAAAAACAACGCCTCAATATCCTCCACGCAATCATTTCAAAACCCCGGCTCCTGCTTCTAGACGAACCAACCGCCTCTCTGGACCGGAACTACAAAGAGCGGATCATGGAGATGATCCTGGCCCTCAAAGCGGAAAGCGCCGCTTTGGTAGGGGGCTTCCATGACCGGGACGCTTTGCTGGGCCTTTCGGACAAGCGCTACGATCATGCCTTGGGCGGCTATTGTCCGGTTGAGACGAGAGAGGCGGAACCATGCGGGACAATCTAAAACTTCAAAATGGCAGAGCATATCTGCACATTCACAGTACCTGGTCGGACGGTTCCCTTTCTATACCCCGGATTGTAAAAAACGCCAAGGCACTGGGGCTTATCCATCACCGATCATGACTATGGCGGGCTGGGAAGAAGCCTAAGAACAAAGGAAAAAACAGAGGCTGGAGATTATAGCGGGAATCGAGGTGTCTGCCTTTGATCCTGAAACTGGCCGGAAGGTTCACATCCTGGGATACCGGATAGAGGATCAGGAGGCAGTAGAACTTACCTGCCACCCTTACCTGGCGGATCGGCAACGGACAAACCGTGAAGCCTTGTCCCTAATCCGCGTTGCAGGGTATTGTATTACTAAAGAAGATAGAAGCTGTTCCAAAACCGTGCGCGTTTAGTGCACGGTTTTGGAACAGGCTCACGTATTAGAGTTGTTTAGAAACTTCAGTTTCTAAACAACTTCCGCTAAAAAACGCGGTTTTGCAAGGCTTTAGCCTGAAAAACCGCAAGACTTGTGAGACAACCAATCGGGTTATCGAACAAGTCTATTCTTTTACATCCCCTGCAATATCCGATACCGATATTTTGGGGTCCATACCAGGTGATAACTGCATTGATACACGACATATACGGTCTTTTTCCACTTTGCTATCAGTTTCTCCCCTTTTACCAATACGGCATTGATGGACATATTGTCCCCGCCGCTTCTATCGCCGCATATCAGGCTGCGGAGGGTTGAAGCAATTATGCAGCCTAAGGGCCAAGCCCTGACCGGCAACAGGAAAAGTACGGCGCAAGGGGAACGGAAAAACCTGTTCCCTTTTTGGGGCAAGAGTTTTCCCTTTGATGTGCAATTTATACGATAACCATGCACTTTGTACATGGCATGAATATACAAAAGAGGACATCATTATTATTTATGAAAAATTTATTGTTGCCCGCTATGATCGGCGAAGGTATGATTTTGCAGCAGGGCGTCCCGCTTCTCCTGCGAGGCAAGGCCCTTCCGCATACAAAGGTTAATCTTGTTTTTCTGGACGAATCATATACGGCTGAATCCGATGACCGGGGCGGATGGCGGATAGTATTGGATCCCCTAAGTCCCGGCGGACCCTATACTATGGAGTTCAGTTCCGCCGGTGAAACCATAAAGATAGGCGGTATTTATTCCGGGGACGTATGGTTGTGTTCGGGTCAATCCAATATGGAACTGCCCATGGAACGCATAAGGGACGATTTTCCCGAAGAATGGCAGTCGCCAAATAGCCTGATACGGCAGTTCGTAGTTCCCCAGGAATGGGATTTCTCCGGTCCGCGGCAGGAGCTTTCCGGCGGCCAGTGGACGGCGGCTTCCGCTGAGACCCTCAAGGATTTTTCCGGAACCGCCTGGTTCTTCGCTGGAAAAATGTACGAAAACCACGGAATTCCTATCGGCCTTATCAAGGCGGCCTGGGGCGGTACTCCTATTGAAGCCTGGATGAGCCGGGAAGCGCTGGTGGATTTTCCTGAAATAATAGCCCGGGGCGAACAATACGCCGATGCCGCTTACCTGAACGGCATTATCAAGGAAAGCCAGGATACAGCCGCCATCTGGATGCGGAAGGTAGAACAGGAAGATTCCGGCCTTGGAGAAAAATGGTATCTGGACAGAATTGATGACAGCCGGTGGAAAACTCTTTCCCTGCCCGGTGATTTTTCCGATGCCGGGCTTAAAGATTTTTGCGGCGTTGTGTGGCTATGGAAGAGTTTCGACATTCCTCCTGCCTTAGCTGGTAAAGAAGCGAGGATATGGCTGGGTACTATCGTGGACTCTGATACGGTTTATGTAAACGGAACCCAAATAGGCGGCATAGGCTACCGTTATCCGCCGCGCAAATACAATGTTCCTGCGGGTCTTCTCCGGCAGGGAGAGAACCAGATAACTATCAGGGTGATCTGCAATAACGGGCAGGGCAGTATAACCAAGGGCAAACCCTTCCGCCTTTTCTCGGAACAGGGAGCCGTCGAGTTGGCGGGAAGCTGGAAATACAAAATCAGCATGAACGCCACTGTCCGTCCGATAGAGTTTTCTCCCCACTATCAGCCTATGGGACTTTACAATGCGATGATCGCCCCCCTGTTCGATTTTCCGGTACGGGGTGTTATCTGGTATCAGGGAGAATCCAACGACTCGGCCCCGGAAAATTACGGAGCTTTTTTTACTTCAATGATTCGGGATTGGCGGGACAAGTACCGGCGGAAAACGCTTCCCTTCCTGTTTGTTCAGCTTCCTCTGTTCGGTTCTCCCGGTGAAAACACTGAGGCAAGCTCCTGGGCCATACTGCGTGAGGCCCAGGCTTCCGCGCTGGCCCTGCCCGCGACGGGTATGGCCGCAGCCCTGGACTTGGGTGAATGGAACGATCTGCATCCGGTAAACAAAAAAGATGTAGGTTACCGTCTGGCCTTGATTGCAGAACGTCTTTTATACAACCAAATAAACACCGCCCCCGGCCCTATGCTGCGCGACGTGTGTTTACAAAACAACACGATAATCATTACCTTTGATAACTGCGGCGGCGGCCTTGGGGCCAGCGGCAAGCCATACCTGAGCGTCTTGTCAAAGGACAGCGCCTTCCGCCTTCCAGCGGAGATCGTCAGCCCCGACAGTTTATCCATAGATGTTTCTTCGGTTAAGGACCCGGAAAAAGTGTTATACGCCTGGGCGGATAACCCGGCGGACCAGCAGATCTATAACGCGGAAGGATTGCCGATGATTCCCTTTCGGGTACGCCTTTGATGCGGAAAGGATCGGCGGCGAAACTTGACAAGGGGAGGTATGTTATCGCCTGCCAGCAGGATAACGTAAATGCAAAGATTGAGATTTGAGGCGGTTCCAAAAACTGAAGTTTTGGAACCGCCTCATTTAGTGCGCCCAGCATGGGCAGTAACTTGGCGGTGAAAGTCCGCTACGCGCTTGGTAGTAGGGAGCGTTAGCCAAAGGCAAGGGTGTCCATCGTGAGGTGGAATCTGAAGGAAGCCGGAGGCAAAACCCCGGGCCGACGAACAGAAACCGTATGAGGCAGAGCAAGACGGACGAGTTTGCAGGTCAAAACGAAGTCCAATACTGCCCGAACCTTGCGATGTATATACGGCGGCTGGATGGGGTGAAGGTTACGGACCAATACCTGGGGAGGTCTGGACGGTATGCGGTGGAAAGGAGCGGTAGAGCCCTCATCGTAACCCATATAGTGATATATGGCAGAACGTCCAGAAGTCAGCAGAAGCCATAGTACCGCGAAGGGGGATGTCCCGTGTCGAGGGAGAACGAACTGGACGGGAAGGGCTGAACAAGAGGAGTCTCACGAGTGAGAGGAGGGTGAAACGGTGCAAAGAGAGCAGAAAACGGGGGAACCCGGCTGCCCTGGCGGTGATGGCTATGTACATGGCGGCGGGCTATGGGGTCTGACCTCGACCCCATATATAGCGTAACCCGGCTTTGGCGGCACTTCGCCCTAAAAATTCAGTGCCAGGCACTCTTTTTTGCTTGACAAGTATTTTAAGGTGGGGTATAGTATTGTTTAGGTAAATGGTGATGAATGATTTTACAGGTTTTGGAAGAATTATACCTCCCAAAACGCTTCAAAACAGCATAAATTCCGTCTGCTTGGCACGGTTTTTGCTCTCTCTCTCTCTCTCTCTCCTATAGATATAATACTCATCTTACCACCCATCATCTTTTTTTAGGGTATACGTCTGCCCAAAGGAGCTCGTTATGAAACCCAGGCCCTCAGTGTATTATCCGCGGGAAATTATTATGGGGCAGGAAGAACAGAAAAAGGGAAACAAGTTAAAGCGGGTCATTCCAATGGCTGCTGCGGCGGTCATTACGGCAATGTCCGTGGGGGTTTTGGGCGTCGGCTGTAAACAACCGACGGGATCGGACACAACGATAACTAATCCAACATACACTTACTCGTGGGTTAATATCGTCGGCTCGACCCGGTGGGTGGAGGTTGAAGGCAATCCAAACAGAATTGTACAACAGCAACAACAACAAGAGATTTGCGAACAAACAAGCCAGCCCACGGGCGAAACGCGATGGGTTTCAATAGCCGGCACGGAAAAAGATAAAGAGGACGAAGAGGTAGTAGACCCAGACACAGACCCAGA
>JAITBO010000068.1 GCA_031283505.1 Treponema sp.
AAAAAAGGGGGCTCCGCGTCATCCGCGAAGCCCCCTGTGTTGCCAAGGTTTACCGGCGTTTCAGGTTTTTAATCCCAAAAAGCCGGACTCCGCAGTTTTGAGGGAGGCGTAATAATAGTAATAAAAGGAAAAAGAGGAGAAACCGGACCAAACACCCGCGCCATTATCCTGCCAGCAAACTACGGAATTCATGGATTTACCCTATACGAAATGGAAAAAATGATCAAGAGGGCATATTGCCGGGATAAACGCATAGAAATAAGAGTATACCTAAATTGCCCGGCTAATAACCACCGAAGGGTACAGTACCCTTGTATCTGGCGATACATCAAAGTTCTTGGAACTTCTGGTTCCCTGGAATTTTACGGAGACGAAACCCGATTAGTAATAAAAACTCCGTGTATCTCCGTGGTTAAAATTCCTATGTGTTTATCCTGCCTGGGTATGGACCTGCCTGCGAACCAGCCTGTTAGTATGGTCCTGTGGTTAGATTTAACGTGGCGCAATTCGCCTACTTGAGTTTTATGCCCTTCCGGATTAAAGTAAAATTTATCTATGGAATTTTGTTCGTTGAAGGGCGGCTTTTTTGTTTTTTTGTTACTCGCTGGCGGGATTTTTACTCCGGTTGCCCAGGAGATTGTCACTGCGGAACGTTACCTGGAGTCTGTTGCCGGGCGTTATGGTGGAATTCGGGATTATGAAGCCAGGATCATGATACGTTCCGGGAATACGGATATGTACGGAACCGTGAGCCATCTGGCCCCCTCGTTTTTAAGGATCGATTTTACTACCCCTGCCGAACAGGTGATTGTCTTTGACGGAGAACTTTTAACGGTATACCTTCCTGAGTACCGGGCCATACTGAATCAGACCGTCAGTTCAGGAAGGCGTACCGGAGCAAGCGGGGCGTCTTTAGCGACCACTCAGGGGCTTACCCTGCTCAGGCGGAATTACCTCCCCGCGTTCATTACCGGTCCAGTGCCGGAGCCGCTGGAAGCTGGGTCTGATGAGACGGCTGTACGCCTCCGGCTTACCAGGCGGAACATTTCCGAAGGGTTCAGGGAAATCATCTTATATGTGGACCCTCAAACTCATTTTATCCGGCGTATTGAAGGCAGAACTATCGCGGAAAGTCTGGTCCGGTTTGATTTTTTGGATATTAAGATAAATCAGGGTATTCCCGAACAGCGTTTTTTGTATGATTCACCCGCTTCGGCAAACCTGTATAATAATTTTTTATTTAGAGATACGGATTAAAATGCTGCTGGACATTATGAGCCTGATGTTACTAATCTTTTTACAATTGAGGTTGTTCCAAAACCATGCGCGTTTAGCGTACAGTCAATTAGTTTTGGAACAGGCTCAATTGAGTACATATTGGATAACTTACAGGTTGTTGTACGATAACGGTTTATGTTCTTCTCTATATGTAGAGATTGAAAAGATTAGTAATGAAAAATTATCCTATGCCCTGCTTACCGCAGGTTAAGTTTTCCGGGCTGATTTCGGTGACGGAGGAGGAATTCAGTGGAGTCCCTGGGAGTTAAATTAAGAACCGCCCGCGAAGCGAAGGGATATAATATTGAACAGGTATGTCGTGATACCAACATTGCAAGTCGTTATATAGACGCGCTGGAAAAAGAGGATTTTTCCATTTTTCCGGGGGAACCTTATCTTTTGGGTTTTCTGCGGAATTATGGTGAATACCTTGGGCTGGAGATCGAAGGGCTTCTGGCAAACTACCGGGCGCTGAGAATTCAGGAAGTTCCCGTACCGGTAGAACAACTCCTGCGTTCTCCTCCCCGGACCGGTAAGATAATCCGTATTTTTGTGATTGTTTTGGCGCTCTTTGCCGCAGCAGGTGGGATTTTTTATTATTTTTGGACCCGGCCCGCGCCTGCCGTTGCCGCACGACCCGAACCCAAGCCGGCGGCTGAATATTCCATGGAGGGAAATTCCCTGGAACGCCGTTTGTACCTGGGAGATTCCGTCCTGGTTCCTCTAGGGCCTGAACAGTATAGGCTGGAATTGGCTAATCTTGGAGAAACGCTGACCATAGCCGTCCCTTCCGGAAAGCTAATCTTGGATATTGGCCAGGAAGCGGGGGTGGATCTTAACGAGGACGGGCGTTTGGATATACGGATTACCGCCGCTGATTTTGTAAAGCATGAGAGCGCCACCGGAGCTTTGCTTCGTTTTGATATGGATTATACGCCGGCTGCCGAGGAACCTGTTGAGATGGTTTTAGGCGGAACAGGGGACGCCGTTAATCCTCCTGTTGCCGGAAGGTCGGAAAACATCCCGGCCTCCACCGCCCCGGTAGTCTTCACCTCTCCCAACTCCTATCCCTTCACCCTCCAGGCGAGTTTCCAGGGTTACTGTATGTTCCGGTGGGAAATTCTGGGAGAGCGGGACAGACGGGGCCGGAACGAGCGGTATTTCCAGCGTTCCGATGAACTGCCCATCCAGGCTCAGAACGGCATACGATTGTGGGTGTCCAACGCCGCGGCGGTGAAGATCCAGGTGATAGGCGGTGGGCGGACGGTACCTCTCGACATAGGCGGCTCCGGCGAAGTGGTGGTGACCGATATACGCTGGGTACGGGACGAAGACGGCCGGTTCCGGCTGGTCCTGCTCCGCCTTGACTGATACTACCCCAAGCGGAAGGCAAGGTATGCCTCGAGAATCCGGCGCTTTGCGGTATTACCTTGATCCTTTAGGCTGTGTAAAGAACCAGGTTGACGCCGAAACCATGATGGCGGTTCTCAACCGCGCCGGTTGGGAACAGGCGGACGACTCCTCTGGAGCGGATCTTATCATCATCAATTCCTGCGGTTTTATCGAAAGCGCCAAACAGGAATCGATCAATGTGGTTCTTTCGTATCGCCGCGCTTACCCCGATAAAAAAATACTCCTTGCCGGCTGCCTTGCCCAGCGTTATGCGCCGGAACTGGCCGAATCTCTCACCGAAGCGGACGGCTTTTTCGGCAACGCGGACCTCTCTTTGGCGGCTCTTGCCGCTTCCGCCGTCATGAAGGGGGAAGGCCGTCCCGTTCTGTCCGGAAACAGTGTGGGGGCCGCCGCCGAACCGTCGGCCTCACCCGCGCCAGGAAATCGCCCCCTTCTTTCCCTGCCCGGTTCCGCCTACGTCAAGATCGCCGAAGGCTGCAACAACCGCTGTTCCTTTTGTGCCATACCCGGCATACGGGGTCCCCTGCGGTCCCGGACTATCCCGGATATTCTCGCCGAGTGCCGCCTTCTTCTGGACCGGGGCATCAGGGAACTATGCCTCATAGGTCAGGACCTGGGTTCCTTTAGGGCCGACAGGCGTAGCGCCGAAAAGCCCCTTACCGAAGACATGAATAGCGGCGGACTTCCGAAACTTCTGGAAGCCCTCTCCACCCTGAAAGGCCGTTTCTGGGTACGCCTCCTCTACATACATCCGGACAACTTTCCCCTGCCCATTCTGGAACTCTGCCGCCGTGATGGGCGTTTTCTTCCTTATTTTGACATACCCTTTCAGCATGGGTCGGCCCGCATACTCCGGGTCATGAACCGCCAGGGTACGGCAGAATCCTACCTGGGCCTTATCGCGTCAATCCGCGCCGTCCTTCCTGACGCGGTGATCCGTTCGACCTTTCTTCTTGGGTTTCCCGGCGAGACCGAAGAAGACTTTGAGGCTCTTCTGGATTTCCAGACTCAGGCCCACCTTGACTGGGCCGGCGCTTTTGTCTATTCCCGTGAGGAAAACACCTCCGCCTATTTCATGAAAGGCCGGGTACCCAAACGCCTTGCGGAAAACCGGAAACGTGCGGTCGAGGAAAGGCAGACCCTCATCACCCAGGAGCGGATGGATCGCTTTATCGGGCGCACGGAATATGTTTTGGTAGAAGAGCGGATAGACGGCGAGGAGGGCCTTTATCTGGGCCGCCTTCCCTGCCAAGCCCCGGAGGTAGACGGCGCTACGGTGATCAGTTCCGATGACGCTCTTGAACCGGGCGCGTTTGTCCGGGGTAAAATTTTCGCCCGCGCCGGATTGGATTTAGAAGTTAAGATGTTTTCCGGATCTTGTTGAACCCTTCGCATATTCTGTTGGTCCGGGAATGGCGAATACTTTATATGCTCACCCAAACATTGTTACAGCCGGAACATCATGTGCCTATGTACAGTTCCTTACGCGCCCTTCAAAAAGCTCGTATTCTTCCAGAATAGTACGGTAATCGGCTATGACTGCGGCATGAACCAGGCGTTCCCTCAGACGATTGCCCCCCGGAATGCCCGATCCTCCGCCGCCCCTGGTATAGGCGCAGAACTGTTTCCGCATCTCCAGGCAGGCGGTCCTTTCGCCCAGGTCCTCCGCCAGCAAAAGGAGGTGACGGAAGGCTGCGGCAAGGCGATCTCCGGGCGATGGAGGAACGCAGGTCTCACCCAGAAGGAAAGCCCGGGTAGCGGCGAAAATGAAGGGATTCCCCAAAGCGCCGCGGGCGAACATGACAGCGGCGCAGCCTGTCTCCCGGAACATACGTTCGGCGTCCCCCGGAGTGTAGAGATCCCCGGACCCCGCTACCGGAATCCTGAGCCGGGACGCCAGGTCCACGATATGGGACCAGTCGCTTTTGCCGCCATAACCTTGGGCGCGGGTCCGAGGGTGAAGGGTGACCAGGGCGGCTCCGGCATCCTGACAGGCAGCGGCAGCCTCCCGGTAGTTGACGGAAGAGGAATCCCAGCCGGACCGCATCTTCACCGTCACGGGAACGCCACCCAGAGCTTCCGCAGAGGCGCGTACCGCCGCTTCCACTATATGCCCCAGGACCGCCGGGTTCCGCATCAATGCGGAGCCGGAACCGGCTTTAACCACTTTGGGAACAGGGCATCCACTGTTGATGTCCACCGCTTCCGGGTGAAAAGGCGCAAGGCGCAGGGCCGCCCGGTATATCACGTCCGGATTGGCTCCGAAAAGTTGAATGGCGTAACGGGCTTCCCCCTGCCCCCGGTGGAGCAATACCCCGCTCTTGGCCTCATCCGGATTGGCCGGCAAGCGGACCAGGGCTTCCGCAGAGATGAGTTCGGTACAGGTAAAGTCCGCGCCCTGCTCTATGCAGAGGGACCGGAAGGCCCGGTCCGAATATCCCGCTACCGGGGCAAGAAAGAGATTACCGGGCAGGGAAAGAGAACCAATGGCTATAGGACGATAGAAACTCACTCGTTCGGGAGGCCGAAGAACCGGTTGGAATTTTCCCAGAGGATATTACCGATTTCTTCTTCGTCCAGTTCCAGCATTTCAGCCAGGAAACGGGCTGTCAGCGGCAGATATTTGGGCATATTCCGCTTGCCCCGATAATCCGCAGGAACCATGAAAGGACTCTCGGACTCAATGAGAATACGGTCCAACGGCAGCGTCTCTATGGTTTCGTGGAGGTTCCGGGCGTTCCTGTAGGTCAAATTTCCCGCAAAGGAGAAGTAGAGATTCAGGCTCAATGCCTTTTTCGCGTATTCAGCGTTCTCTGAATAGCAGTGGAGTACCCCGCCCCTGGGAGGCAGCCGGTCCCTGAGAATGTCGAGCACGTCATGACCGGCGTCGCGATTATGGATAATTACCGGCATATTCAGCTTCGCCGCCAAATCAAGCTGGGTAATGAAAAGCTCAATCTGGGAATTCTTGTCGCCGAACTTGCGGTAATAATCTAAACCTATCTCCCCTATCGCTATGACACGGGGAAGCTGGACGCTCTGTTCTATGGTTTGAAGCCAGCCCTTGCCAGGATTCTGCACTTCGGACGGGCTAACCCCTACGGCATGGAAAACGTTAGCGGCGGACCGGAGATTCTCGTAAACCGTCTTAAAGTCATGAAGACTATTACATATTGAAACAAGCCGGGAGACAAAGGCCTGTTTAGCCTCCTGAATCACTATGAGTTGTTCAATAGGGTCATCGCAGATAAGCCCAATATGGGCGTGAGTATCAAAATACTGCATGGCTTGTCCATTTAAAGAAATGATTTTCGAAATTTTCCAAACTGGATATAATTATTATATCATAGGGCTCCGCAGCCGTCAATAAACAAATTCAATTTCAGCGATATTGACGGCTATTACCCTGTAAAGAAAAAAAACACTCTATATAACCGCTTTCTTTGTAAAATTCTCCGCCCTCGGCGGTTACCCCGGTATAAGCCCTAAACTTACCCCACAAAAATTCCGCGAATGATAAAAATTTGTCTCTGCCGAGAGTGAAGATTCTCCGTGAGGCTTTATTTGGAAGTTTGGTTTAATACCCATCGAACCAAAGGTTCGACAAACCTTTGGTTCGAGCTTGACGTACGGAGGCTCATTTCCACTCTTTTCTATTTCTTTCGGTTCAATTAAAGCAAAACAGCTGTCAATCCTATATGTATTTATATGCGAAAGTTAAGAGTACTCCAACAGGGTGCCTGGCAGGGCATCGGCGTTTACTTTTCCGCAGGAGGGAGGGCATGATATACTAATCCATCAGAAGTTCTTGGGAGGGAATGATGGGGAACATAAGCATGCATGACCTTGCGCGGGTGATAGATTATCCGGAACAGATAAACGATCCGCGGCGAACGAAATACGGGAATATCCGGCACAAACTGATAGACATTATCGTTATAGCCTTTACAGCGGTTCTGTGCGAATATGAAGATTACGAAGAGATGGAGGAATTCGGGAGGCTGAAACGGGATTTTTTCAAAGGTTTTCTGGAATTGCCGAAGGGGATACCGGATGAATCGGCGTTTCGGCGGGTACTGCAA
>JAITBO010000144.1 GCA_031283505.1 Treponema sp.
ATCTGATGATTCGCCAGTGTTGTGCTTCCTCCTTGAGCCCGGTAGGAGTGTTACATGGTTAAGTCTTACAAGGTACTGCTTAAACAACATATCGGAGCGCCGTCAATTCCCCTGGTAAAGACGGGAGATGTGGTGGTATGCGGGCAATTGATCGCCGGCCTGAATGGTCTTGGGGTGAATCAGCATGCCGGCGTAAGCGGCAAAATCATCGCGGTTACCGACGCTTATATAGAAATTGAAAAGTTAAGTCCGGAAGACGATACATTCAGGCCCACAACGCCCCCCCCCCTTACTTCACCCGCACGAAATGACATCATTGATCTGGTTAAGGCCGCCGGTCTTTCCGGCATGGGCGGCGCCGGTTTCCCCACCCATGTAAAACTGGGGACTGATCTTGACGGAGGCGTTATTCTTGCTAACGCCGCGGAGTGCGAGCCGTTACTGGCTCATAATATTCGTCAACTGGAAAGCAATCCTGAATTAATTTACTGTGGTATCCGGTATGCCATGAAAGCCACCGGCGCGGCAAAGGGAATTCTGGCAATCAAGGAAAAGCACCAGGAAGCCATCCAATCCTTCCAAAAAATCATTAATCCCGCGGATCGTATCGAACTGTTTTTTCTCAGGGATCTTTACCCCATGGGTGAAGAACGGGCGATAGTTCGGGATGCCTTGGGAACCCTGTTGGATGTAAGCCAGCTTCCCTCGGCGGCAAAGGCCGTGGTTCTTAACATAGAAACCCTTTCAAGAATCGCGGAAGCGGTGGATCTGCGTAAACCGGTACTATCAAAAAATCTTACCGTAGTGGGGAAATTCAAATCGGGCCGGGAATCGCGGGTGTTTTTTGACGTGCCTTTGGGTACTCCAATCAGGGATCTAATTGAAGAGATGGGCGGGATTGACGGAAATTACGGGGAAATCATCGCCGGGGGGCCTTTTACGGGAAAACGAACATCCCCGGATGATGTTGTAACTAAAACAATGGGGGGAATCATTGTTACCATGGAATTCCCCAAAGAGAAGCGGCCCCTGGGGCTTTTGGTATGCGCCTGCGGCGGAAACGAGGAACGGCTGCGGGAAATTGCCGCCGGCATGGAAGGGGAAGTAGCGGCCGTGGAGCACTGTAAACAGGCAAAGGATGTGAAAGGGGCGCTGAAATGCGAAAACCCCGGTAACTGTCCGGGTCAGGCTGAAAAAATTCTGGAATTACGGAAAAAGAAGGCCCAGGCCCTGCTTATCAGTAATTGCAGCGATTGCACCAACACGGTGATGTGTGTGGCGCCGAAACTGAATATGCCTGTTTACCACTGTACTGATCACGTTATGCGTACGGTAAACCATCGGTTAATAAGACGGTTGAATTAGGTCTTTAGACTGGTTTTAAAAATTTTTATTATGGAGGAAGACAATATGTCTATCACGAGTGAATTGGCATCCCAATTCAAAAATGCTCCGGCGATAGTTTGTTGCCGGACAACAAAGGGGACCGTAATTTCCCCGCAGGATTTGGAAGATCCCAGTATCTTTCCTGATATGGAGGAGTCGGGGCTTATCAAAATTACACCCGATACCCTTACTATTGGACAGGTATTGGGGGCTACCCTTCTGAAAGACATTGAGGGTTTAACCAATATTACCCCCGATGTGGTGGAAGGTATTACGGCGCCGGAAAAACCGGCGGCGCAAAAAAACAAGACAGGGGGTTCTAATGTGGATGTAGCGATACATAACGGCATATTCCATATTGAAGCGCAGCAGATTGTTGGATTAAATATGTCTTTTCCCCTGGGCGCGCTGGCTTCTCTGGTTCCCGGTTCTCCGGCAGCTCCCGCCGCGGGCGGGGAAGCGGAGATAGATAATGTGGTTGGAACGCTGGTTGAGAGAGAGTATCAGGTTAAGGAGGTTAAACTTGGAGAGAAGACGTCTTTTGAAAACGGAGTATTGACGATTCGGAAGAATCTGACCGCGGAAGCAACAAAAGCCATCCCCTTGGTAAAAAAACTTGAACTGGACATTATTTCCCCGGATAAACGCCATGTGTATTCCAATACAATCATGGATGTAATTCCAATAGCCACCAAGGTTGAAGGTGAACTTGGTACGGGAATAAGTCATATTCTCAACGATGTAGTGTTCATCCTTACCGGCGTGGACGAGGCGGGCGTTCAGGTACATGAATTTGGATCCTGCGAGGGGTATCTGGACGAAAAAATTATCTACGGCCGTCCCGGCTGCCCCGATCCCCAGGATATTATGATTCGTGTACACGCTACTTTACAGGCCCAGACCGGTATGGAACGGCGCGGCCCCTATGCGGCGCATAAGGCCTGCGACGTGATTATCCAGGAAATCCGTGAAGTCCTGAAAACCGCGCCCGCTTCAAAGGCGGCGCAGGTAAAAGAACTAAAACAAATACAGCGGAAAGGCAGGCCCCGGGTTCTCCTCGTGAAGGAGATTATGGGACAGGGCGCCATGCATGATAACGTGATGCTCCCCAAAGAACCGGCCGGCGTACCGGGCGGACGGCAGAATGTCGATTTGGGAAACGTGCCGGTGGTTCTTACGGTTAATGAAGTTCGGGACGGCGGTATCCACGCTCTTACCTGTATCGGCCCTGCTTCCAAGGAAGATACCCGCCATTATTTCAGGGAGCCCATACTGGAAGCCCTGGCGGCGGATGAAGAATTAGACTTGGTAGGGGTAGCTTTTATCGGCAGCCCCCAGGTCAATGATGAAAAGGCATTTGTTTCCAAACGCCTCGGCGCCCTGGTCGGCACCATGAACATTGACGGCGCTATCGTTACCACTGAAGGATTCGGCAACAATCACATTGATTTCAGCTCCAACATTGAGGAAATCGGGAAGCTGGGCATCAAGGTGGTTGGCGTTACCTATGCCGGGTATCAGGGGCAGTTGGTCATCGGCAACAAATACATGGATGCCATGATCGAAGTCAATAAAGACAAAGGCGGCTTCGAATCGGAAATCCTCGGTGAAAATACCATAACCATTGAGGATGCCCGAAGGTCGATAGCAATGCTTAAAAACAAGCTGGCCGGCGTACCTATCGCTCCCGCGGAACAGAAATGGAGCCAGGAAGTGGTGGATGCCAACCAGAAAATCGTTGACGGGAACTGACGCGGACAAATGGAGATAGAATTGATTCCTAAACTGCTGAAAGGCAGGATCGTTCAGATTACCGGGATGGGAGTAAAAATTGAACTTAAAGGCAGGATGGGTGTTTTAACCCTTCCCATGCGTTCGGTTTTTACCGATAAAGAGCCGGCCTTGGATGATCAAGTGGAATTGTATATCAGCTATGCCCGTGTGGTTGAATGAACAGCCTAATTTTTAAGAGGAGTTATTTATGAAGTTGACAACTACGGCAGAATTGAGATCCGAAATATTTGCGCCGACAACGCCGCCCCCTGTGTGGACGGCCTTTACCAAGTCGCTGAAAGAAGCCAAGGTGGGCTTTGCTACCGCCGGTGGGATTCATCTGAAAAAACAGAAACCCTTCCATACCGCGGGGGATTTTACTTTCAGGGAAATACCTATTGATACCCCGTCTTCCGAACTCATGGTAACCCATGGCGGATTTGATAACAGCGACATCAACAAAGATGTTAACGCCATGCTGCCCATTGATCGCCTGCGGGAATTGGCCAAGGAAGGTTACATCGGGGGCCTCTCCAATGTACTGATTGGATTCATGGGCGGCGGCGGAAATGTGGAGAAATTCAGGAATGAAACGGGACCTGCCATCGCCAAAATATTCAAAGACCAGGGGGTAGATATTGTCCTCCTGACCGGGGGCTGCGGAACCTGCCACCGTTCGGCGACCATCGTACAGCGGGCCATTGAAGCGGTGGGAATTTCCACCGTTATAATAGCGGCTCTTCCGCCTATCGCCAAACAGCAGGGGGCGCCCCGTATCGCGGCGGCCCATGTACCTATAGGGTCAAACGCCGGGGAACCGAATAATATTCCCATGCAGACCGCTATCCTTAAAGATTCGCTGGACTGTGTGGTGAACATGAAAAGTTTCGGTGAAATAAAGATGCTGCCCTACGAATACAGGCACAACGTTTAATTCGGAGGTTTTTATGGGTATCGGGCCGTCCAGCAAAGAGACTACGCTGCACCATTACCGCGATCCTTTGGTTGAATATCTTTCCAATGACAAGTCATTGGATTTTCCGGGCATCGTTCTGGAAGGCACTCCTGAGGTTTGCGATCATAAACAGTTGGTTGCTGAACGGGCCGGTATCTGGGCGGAAACAATCCGTGCGGACGGCGTAATCGTTTCTATTGACAGTTGGGGAAACAGCCACGTGGATTTCACCTCGGTTATTCAGGCTATTGGTGAACGGGGGATTCCCGTGGTTGGCCTTAGCTTTGTGGGAAATCAGGCCAATTTTGTGGTTACCAACCGGTATATGGATACTATTATTGACCTGAATAAAAACACGGCCGGAATTGAAACCACCGTGGTTGGAGAAAATACGGCTACAGAGGATGACGCCCGCAAGGCTGTAATGATTCTAAAAAACAAAATTCTAAAAAAATCTCGTAGAGAAAACCCGGTCATTGTAGAAGAAAAAAAGCAAAAATTATCAATTTTCCGCTTTCCGGTGAAAGAAGTAACATTTGGCTCAAGTTGTGATTCTGAAATCAAGGGGAATATGCTGCGAATTCCACGGATGACGCCGGATATTGAGCCCGACAATTTCCGTATCAAGGGGATAAAGGTCGATATTATTCCTCCGGGACAGCACGATGTTCCGGTAAATTCCATTTTGGATTTTTCTCCGGTAGCGGTAAAAGTTGACGGAAAACTTGGCATGGGCGTTACCCATGAATTAACCGGTATGCGGGTCATGCTGACCGCTGTAGAAGAGGGGGGATTTCAACCGGCTAACATTGGTTCATCGGAAGGAATACTGAAGGAAAAAGTCCGCCTGGGACGGCGGGGTACGCCTTCCCCGGACGATTATATCCTTCATGTGGATATTCTCCTGGCCGAAGGGGAAGGACGGACCAAGGAGGGAATTATGGCCGCCCATGCGATCTGCGACAGGCTGGTAGAAACCATTCGACCGGCCCTCAAAGCGCTTTCCCCTTCTCTGACCGGAGAACATCAAACCTGTTGGAACATTCTGCGCAACGGCGCCATGCGGGTATTATTGGTAAAACTCATATCCGGATTGGGATGCCTTTACGATACTGGCTTATTTCCCGCCCAGCCGGGCGGATTTCTCAAGTGCCGTTCTATTATGGATATTTCCAATAATATGCAGGTAGTAATGAGCCCAAATGAATACCGGGATGGAATGGTACATTCCCTGACTTAATCAACATAGCTTGTTTTGGTTTGTTCAGAAAACATTTTTAATTTAAGGAGTCTTTATTATGTTGACATTGATTGTTCTTATTATTCTGGGAGCGCTGGGAGTTGGTTTTCTGATTGTTTTCATCAAAGACTTTATTATCCATAAAAAAGAGCTGGAGCCGGAAGCGAGTTGGGTACACACCTCTATTATGGGAGCTGTGGTAAACTTTTTTGACACGCTTGGTATCGGAAGTTTTGCCCCAACCACGGCATGGTTGAGGATATCGAAGCAGGTCAGGGACAAGATAATTCCCGGTACGTTGAATGTGGCTTGCTGTATTCCGGTTATTTTAGAAGCCCTGCTCTTTATCCGCGAGGTGTCGGTAGAGCCGGTCACTCTCTTCACTATGCTTGTCGCGTCCACTGTAGGCGCCTACCTCGGCGCCGGCATTGTTGCCCGCCTGCCGGAGCAGAAGATCCGTCTTTTTATGGGTATAGCGTTGCTGGTAACCGGTTTTCTGATGCTCGCGGGAATGTTGAACTGGATGCCCAGCGGCGGCGAAGCTGTGGGGTTGACCGGGGCAAAACTTATTATCGCTATTGTTGCCTCTTTTGTTCTTGGGGCTCTGATGACCGCCGGGATCGGGTTATACGCTCCCTGTATGGCGCTGGTTTACCTGCTTGGTATGAGCCCCCTCGTGGCGTTCCCCATTATGATGGGTTCCTGCGCCATGCTGATGCCTGTCGCTTCTTTCAAGTTTATTAAAGAAGGAGCTTATTCCCGGAAAACTTCCATGGCCTTCACGTTCGCCGGAGCACTAGGTGTTTTTATCGCCGTTTACTTGGTAATATCCCTGCCCCTTACGATTCTCAGGTGGCTGGTTATCGCGGTTCTCGTTTACACATCGGCCAGTCTGATATGGACTTATGCGCGCACCCAGAGGGAAGAAAAAGCACAGCCGGCCCAGGCATAGAAACTCATATACGCCAGGAGGAGCCTTCTATCCCGGCGTTTTTTATTCGTGCCGAGGGGGTTTAATACCCCGCCGAACCGCAGGTTCGACTTCAGGGCGAGGTTGGTGATTGGTTTTGCCCTTGCGGGCAATAGAATTATTTTAAAAAAAGCGGGTAAAAGGGGATACAAATGCAGTTCAGGAACATGATTTCCTGTGTGGATGCGCACACAGCGGGTGAACCGATTCGGGTTGTCACATCAGGGTTTCCAAGGATTTACGGCAAGACCATGATGGAAAAACGGGCTTACGTGCTTGAACACCTGGATCACTACCGGAAATTCCTGATGAGGGAGCCGCGAGGCCACGCCGCGATGTACGGGGCGATTATCGGGCCACCGGTAACCGAAGATGGAGATCTTGGCGTTCTCTTCATCGAAAATGGGGGTATGGGGACTATGTGCGGGCACGGAACCATTGGCGTGTCGAAAGTAGTCTTTGATACCGGCATACTGCCGGCCAAAGAAGGGGTAAATTCCCTCAAACTCGATGTTCCCGCGGGCCGGGTGGTTTCGTTTGTTGAAATTCACGACGGTGTTGTTGACAAAATTTATTTCAACAACGTTCCGGCATTTCTCTACAAATCCGACCTCAAGGTTCCCGTAAAGGGTGTAGGAGATGTTTTAGCCGACGTATGTTTCGGCGGGGCATTCTACATTTTCGTTGAGGCCGCCCAGCTTGGTCTTGAGGTAAAGCCCGAAAATGTGGAGAAGCTTAAAGATTTTGGTATGGAGATTCGCAAGACGGTAAGCGAGATGTACGAGATTGTCCATCCGGAAAATCCGGATATTCACTGGATTTACGGGACCGTACTGATGACACTGCCGCAAACCAAGGACAATAGGCTTGTGGTGCGGAATGTCTGCATTTTCGGCGATGCCGAAGTTGACCGGAGTCCCTGCGGTACAGGTACCTGCGCACGCATGGCCCAGCTTTACGCCAAAGGCGTGATGAAACCGGGCATGATACTGGAAAACCACAGCATTATCGACACCGTTTTTGAAGGTTCAATAATAGGAGAAAGTACCATTGCAGGCCATCCCGCTATCCTGCCTCAAGTGTCAGGTATGGCTTGGATATCGGGCTTTAACAATTTGCTGCTTGAAAAAACCGATCCCATGATGGATGGTTTTGTTATCTAATTCTTGCATGGATTAGGAAGATAAATTGTGATCACAATTGTGTTAGGTGTACTGATACTTTTTGGGATCATATTTCTGGCCTTTTTTGTCAGAGACATGATTCTCCATAAAGAGGAAATAAAAAACCTTTCGTGGATAAAATGCGGCATCCTTGGTTTCATAACCAATGCTTTGAATGTATTGGGTATCGGAAGTTTTGCCACTATTACTGCCGGTTTACGCCTGATGAAGCAAACGGATGACCGCCTTATCCCCGGTACGCTGAATGTAAGCTGTACTATTCCGGTAATATTACAGGCCATTGTTTTTATCAAAGCTATCGAAGTAGACCCGGTTACCCTGATCTGTATGTTCGCAAGCGCAATCGCGGGTTCCTATCTGGGCGCGAGGATTGTAGTTAAACTATCTGAACAGTTAATTCGCTTAGTCATGGGTATCGCGCTGTTTATAGCGGCCTTTCTTCTCCTGGCCGGGAAGTTTGGCTGGCTGCCCGCCGGGGGAGATACTTTCGGTATTAGTGGCGGAAAACTGATCGTTGCGGCGACAGGTAATTTTTTTCTGGGAGCTCTCATGACCGCCGGTATAGGCCTTTACGGACCCTGCATGGCCTTGGTATATCTTCTTGGTATGTCCCCGGCCGCCGCCTTTCCCATTATGATGGGTTCCTGCGCGTTCCTGCTTCCGGTGGCCAGCTTCAAATTTATGCGCGAGGGGGCTTACGATCGAAGATCGTCATTGGTATTGCAAATATCCGGTACGGCGGGTATTCTAACCGCGACCTTTGTTCTCTTGTCCCTTCCCATAGAAATATTCCGGTGGATCGTTATTATCGTGTTGATCTACACTTCTTTTAACCTGCTGGTAACTTTTTACCGGAAAAGACGTTAACATACTAAGGACCCGCGCACAAATAACATGACCTTTTAGTCATGTTATTTCCTTATTCGGGAGTCTGGTTTAATACCTCACCTTACGCACAAGGGGCAATTTGAAGAAAACTAACCACGGACCAACACGGACAAAGTCAGGAATTTCGTCCAAAAAGTCCGTGCTGTCCGTGTCCGTTCGTGGTTATGGGGTATTTACTTGATGCAGGATGCGTCAACGCGAAACTATCGTGTCGTAGGTAACCGGTTCCAGATGAACGGCGTTTTCCAACAAACGGTAAAACAACAATCCCCTGTGGTTTAATTTGCGCTTGTTAAACCTAAAAGTAAATTCATCAAAAAAATAGGGAGGAAAACAAGGAAAAGCTCGCCAGGACCCTTTCGGATGAGACGGGCAAGCCTATCACCGAGGCCCGGGGGGAAATCGCCAATATCCCCATCGCCTTTAAGGGTTTTGTGGAACGGGCGAAGCACCTCTACGGCGAGGTCATCTCCCAGGGCCAGGAAAAGAACCAGGAACACCACGTACTGCTCACCCTGCGGGAACCCATCGGCGTGGTGGCCTGTGTCATCCCCTTCAATTTTCCCTGCGACCTTTTTGATCAAAAAGTAGCGCCCACCCTCTTGGCGGACAACGCGGCTATCGTCAAGCCCTTGACCGATAACCCCCTGACCCACTGTATGCTGACGGACCTCCTGGTCAAAGCCGGCGTTACCGACGGGGCCGTTGAAATCGTTCCCGGCCGGGGCTCCCAGGTCGGCAGCTGGCTCTGCAAGAACCCGGACGTTCACGCCATCACCCTGACCGGCTCCACGGAAGTGGGAATCGAAACCTACAAAAACGCCGCGAACCATCTGGCCCATATCGCCCTGGAATTGGGGAGTAACGACGCCTTTATCGTGTGGAAGGACGCGGATCTGGCGGCGGAAGAGGTGATCTGGGGCAGGATGTACAACACCGGACAGGGGTATGCTGCACCTCCAAACGGTTCCTCATCCACAACAGTCTGAAGGACGCCTTCGCGGCCAAAGTGGTGGAGCGGATCAAGAAGATCAAGACCGGGGACCCGGCGGACGACGCCACCCAGATCGGCTGCCTTATCAGCGAGAAGGCGGCCATCGAGGTGGAACGCCAGGTAAACCTTGCCGTATCCCAGGAGGGCAAGATCATCCTGGGGGGCAGGCGGAACGGCGCTTTCTATGAACCCTTTGCATAAATATGCAGAAAATCCACAAAATTTCATAGGGGATCCGCAAGCCGCGGGCCGAAACGCCTCATTCCAAAAAGTAGCCGAAAGGGGGTGTCGACACAAGCGGGCCGCCAGGTTATAGGGGTTCGACTGGGTGTTTCGGGAAGTCGGGACCGCTTGCCGTCGGCCTATTTCTTTTCCACAAATGCCGGGTTTAAAACTACCGCCCTTAGGGGCTTAACTTTTAGCCGTAATGCCTCAAAATAAAATCTTACCGAAAGGACGGATACCTCAAAATAAACAACCGCAGAGCAAGCTCTGCGGTATTTTTTACTCCGTAATCTAGTCGAATAATTCTAGCTGTTTATTTTCATATATCTTTTCATATTCTTCCGGCTTCCTGCCTTGATTCCT
>JAITBO010000250.1 GCA_031283505.1 Treponema sp.
TCCAGGAATTTATATTTTTTCCCGCTTTTCATGCAGAGCGTTTCATAGGCAATCCTTACGCTCTCCACCTTGGTCTGTTTGCCGACAAGGTTTGATACGGTTTCGGCAAGCCGAATATCAAAGGCCGACACATTAGGGCCTTCAAGGATGTCTAAATGTTTGGCAAGAATCACGTTAAGTTCATCAGCCGTCTTTGCCTTTACTGCTATTGCTTTTCCCATATCATCCTCCATCTATTCAAAAAACCTCCGGCAAGGTTTATACTGGACTTGTCAAAGACCCCCGCCGTATGACGGTGTATCTTACTTACCGGAGGGTAAAACCCATGACCGATCAAGAGCTTAGAGCGGCTTCCCTGCAAATTGCAGCGCAGATTTTAGGACCGCTTCCTCCAACGAACCCTGTAACAGGGAAAGAGACCTATGCTGACAGCCCGGATAACTACAAAGACTATGTGTGGCTTGCCGGACACATTGCTCAATATATTGAGCAAGGCGATGGTCTTCTTTTGAAAAAACAAGGGTGAGTTTGATTTCCTCCCTGTCAGCAAATTCCGATTCTGGATTATCAGACAGTTGCTTGACGCTGGCAGGGTCCACATGGCCCCCAAGAGGAGCTATGATCATATCAATCTCCGCAATGACCCGTTCATGTAAACTAAGTATCCTCATATCATTCTTCTCCTATGCTTCAAGGCAATACTGGATCGCTTTTTCCTCTTTGATTTTGCGGTTCAGCTTGCGGCGGTTTTTCTCTACCGCCGCCATTTTCCGTTGCCGTTCCCACCGTCCAGCGGTCCCGTCCGCATAAATCTCTTTCACAAAGTCATCCAGGGCGGTAAAGAAAGTTTTGGTTTGTGGGGCTTTCAATTTTTTACCTCCTTAAATCACCGGGTAATTCGCATAGCGATTTTCCGCAAGAATTTTCCAAAACTGGCAACAAAACCCAGTTTTGACCGCTCGCCAAAATCCTTAATGGCAACCGACGCTCTGTAAAATTTTCCCTTCATAATTTCCCTCCCATTACTTATTATTTTTTGAACATACCGGGCAGTCGCAGGGATCGCCCCGCTTCCGCATTTTCTGACCGTCTATAAAGGCTTTGCGCCCCGCAGCGGCCCCGATGTTCTTTTTCGCCTGAATAATGGTGGCTTTGTCGGTATCGCCGCAGTATCCGCAATGCCTTATTTCCGCCAACGCTTCACTTCTTTTCATGGCTTTCCCTTCCCCGGATCAGATGATCAGGATTCAGATTTTCAGATCGCCGACAAAAGCGGGCCGAAAGCCAACGGAGTTGTACGAGTCCGACCGCCGATAATTCAGATTCAACGCCCCCAGCCCGGCGCCGCCGCCGTTGTTCCAGTAGCCGCCCCGGACCGGCACACGCTCCCCGTAGTTCCGGACCCACAAACCGCCCGGTACTTCATCATGGATTTTGGAAGGTTCGATCATCATCTGGGCCATGAGTTCCCGCTTTTCTTTGGGGAGGGCTTTGTAGGTGTCGGAAATTTCCAATTCCTTGTACCGGCCAACGAGGGTGTAATCATCATTGCGGGTATCCTCTTTTCCCTGCGGATCCGGTTCGGTGAAGTTTTTGATTTCAGTGGAAAGAATAGGGGCGTCATGGTTTCGGTCATCGAAAAATACCCCCTGCCGCTCCCAGGTATCTTCAATATCTTCAAAGTTATTCTGCCGGGGGAAGTACAACTCTCCGTCAAGCAGTTTCAAACCGTCAACCCATTCCCACCATTCACGGTTAAAGTATTTTTCAATGTGGTTTTTAGTAATAAAGAGGGAAACCGCCGCCCATTCCCAGTTGGTCATCAAATGCCAGCCCTGGCCCTTGGCGGCGCAAAGGGAACGGGCTTCATCGAAATTTACGCAGCAACGGGCATCGCAATCGGGCAAAGACACGGCCCGCTCTTTTATTTCGGAGGCAAGGCAAACCCCGATAAAAATACGGTCATACGATTTTCCCGCACAGATAAAAGCGGGGTGAACGCCGGTTCCCAAATTCGGGTCAATATCCTCTACCCGGAATTGGGGAATAATCAGCATATACGAGGGATAACCCTTTTCGTCATACAGCACGGTTACATTGCCGTCAGTCCGTTTTTCAACTTCCTTTTTCAGGGTATCCCTGGTCAGAAAAGTAGGAACCGTTTTAATCTTACCCATTGTGATCCTCCTGGTTATTGTTTCCAGTACCGGCATCGGTTCTGGTTTCTCCCTTCTTTTCGGGCTTCCATTCAACGTGTTCCGCAACAATGACAACCTTTGACCTGCGATCCCCGTCTTTGTCCCACCGTTCTTGTTTCAGACGCCCAGTAAGGCGTACTCCCCGGCCTTTTTCCCCCAGGGCATTGCAGGTTTCCGCAAGACTCCCCCATGCCTCCACATCAAAAAAGGAAACCTCTTTTTCTATTCCGTCATCGCTTTTGAAATAACGATTTGAGGCAACGGAAAAACTACATATCGGCGTCCCTTTCGGGGTAAACCGCATGGAGGGATCCCGTACAAGGTTCCCCTCAACGAGGTAATGATTGAGGTCGTTCATTTTTTAACCCCGGAAAAATACTCTTCTCGTTTTTTCATGGCCGCCTTTGCTACGTCATAGGCACAAGTAATAACCACATTGGGGAAAAGGGAAGCAACTTGATCCTCTGTCAGACCGCTTGCTCCAAAAATAGTAGAGATACCTGTAATCGCCGCAATGAAGTAATCATCAAACAAAGTCCGGCCTTCCAGCATTGTTTCCACTGTTACCGGCGCCGGTTCCTCCGGCCAGTCTTGCGGATCAAACCGTGTATCGGCGTATAACTGTTTTCCCTTCCCGCTTTGATCTTCGCCGTGAAGTGGGCAGACGGAAGTTTCCCAATGGTGGATTCCTTCGTCCCCGCCGCAATTCTTACAGAAATTTGGTCCATTACCGTTATATTTAGGCATAAGAAACCTCCGTGAGTTTGTAGTGATTTTCGATAAGCCGGTTCAGGTAGTTTTCGTCCGGCTCAATGGTTGCTTCGTTGTTTTCGCCCAGCGGAGAGGTATGTGTCCCTTCCACAGGCAAAAAGAGGATGTCGATCATTTCACGATCCCCAGCTTTGGGAAAATCCTCTTCGCTGATCCCGTGATTTAAGGTGAAGGTGAAAACAAGTCTTTCCGTGTGGGTTTCGGCGTCGGATACGACAACGCCTTTTACGGGTTTGTTCCGGTTTTTTATCGTAATGGGTTCGCTAAAACTGTAATAACGCTTCCCATTCACTTTGTCATCGAATAACTGCCTATAAGTTACCTTTTCCATATCCTTTACGTTCCTTTCCAACGCCAAATAAATGGCCCGCTGCTCCTGGACGAAGGCAACGGGCCAATAAGAGCCACGGTTCAAATGCGGCTAAATCTGTCCAGGGCGATTTAGCCGTACTTAGTATTCATATAGGAATAATAGGAACAACCTCAAACCCCATGGTTCGACGTTTTCTTCCTTTTTTCCGCCCTGCCTCTCGGCAGGTTTCTTCATGTCTTTGGAGGGTCTAGGATTCCCTTGTCCCTACACAGGTAATGGTATTCCTTTTTAATCACATTGAGGGCCAGGAATTCAAAGTATCAAACTTTTTAGCCTAAAAAACCCCTGACAAAGATATAGTTAGGCCATTTTGTTTTATAATCTGTCTACTATAATTTAGACATTTCTTGGGATTTTCAAAATATTAGGGCTATTTCTCCGAAAATTTGAATGAAGAACGGGTGATACTTTGAATTCCTGGGGTGATACAGATAACACTGGACAACGGGGAACGGGAGACGTTGATAACGAATATAGGAGCCGATGCTCTTGGATATGAGGCGTTCAAGGCGTTGTATCACCGGAGGTGGGGTATAGAGACGAAATACCAGCAGGTAAAACAGCGGCTGGAGATGGAAAACTTTTCGGGGAGGCTGGTGGATAATGTCAAACAGGATTTTTACGCGATGATGACGGTATCGAACATACTAGCGAGTTTTGTGAGAGCGGCAAACCG
>JAITBO010000254.1 GCA_031283505.1 Treponema sp.
TTATTTTATAATATTTCTATGAATTTTCCTGACTATAAGAGTATACTTTCAGGAGTTAAACTTTTTGAATCCTGGGATGAAAAATCACTTGAGGAAATCGCTGAATTTTGTTCCATGGATCATTTTTCCGGAGGGAGCGCTGTTTTCAAAGCAGGCGAAACCAGCGATGCCTTTTTTATCGTAAAGGCTGGTGAAATTGCGGTGACCAGGCCGACGGCAACTGGGCAGGAACAGGAGATAGCCCGGTATATTGCTGGGGATTCCCTAGGGGAGTTAGGTGTGATGATGCGGACGCCCCGGAATGCTGAAGCAAAGGCCGTCCTGACCAGCGAACTACTCAGGTTTCCCCGCCGGGACAAATCAATGGAAGACTTCCTGAAGGTCCGTCCGGTTGCCGGAGCCCGGCTGTTTGATTCCTTCCTGAGGATTATAGCCGGGAGAATACGCAAAGCCAATGCGCTTATAATAGAAAATTCATCCTGGATTCAGGAGATGCGGAATCAGATTTACCAGGATAAACTCACCGGATTCTTTAATGCGATCTTCCTTGCAGAACAGCTTCCTTCATTTCTGAAGGATGAGCCGTTGAGCCTGGTGATGGTAAAGCTGGATAACCTCAAGGAGATAAATGATACCTATGGCCGTGAGGCAGGAGACGAAGCTCTAATCATTATAGCTGCGGCATTGAACCGTCTGGTAACCGAGACTGTGGAGGTCTGCCGGTTTCAGGGGAGTGAATTTGCCTGTGTGTTTTCGGGCATGGACAAGGACGTTGCTGGCAATATGGCAGAAATTATCAAGGCCATACTGAATAATCTTGATCTCTCCGCCGTTACAAGTTCAGCCACTTTTCATCTGTCAGTCAGCATCGGAATAGCGGTGTATCCCCGTTATACCAGGGATGCCGGGGAACTCGTTGCCATGGCCCATGAGATGCTCCCCATAGGCCGGAGCCGGGGCGGAAACAAGATACTGTTTCCTGAAGACAAGTGAGTCTATGTCAAAACCCGGTTAGTTTTGAACAGGTTCTTGCGGTTTCTCAGGCTAAAGCTTTACGAAACCGCATTTTTTAAAGAAGCTGTTCCAAAATCTGACATTTTGAAACAGTCTCAAGACTGTTTTATTGGAGGAAGTATCGTGCAGGGACTTAATGAAGCGCTTAAAAAAAATATGCTATTTTCAGGCTTAACCGATTCTGAACTGAATGTGATGGCGGCGGAATTCGAAGAGATAAATTACAAAAAAGGCGATATTGTTTACAGGAAAGGAGACGAAAAAAATGCGGTTTATGCCGTTCTGGAAGGCGCTGTCCATACAACAGTGATGCTGCCGAATGGCGGCGAGTACCCGCTGGCTGATATCCCAACGGGCTGTTTTACGGGTGATATGGACTTCCTTGAAAGGATTCCGAATTCCACAGCCTGCAAAGCATCGGAGGATTCCCGGCTTGTTGTCCTGAGCCGGGATGGTTTTGATGCGCTTATAAATGTCCATTCCGAAACTGCGGTAAAAATCATGTCCTGTATGCTGGGCATTATTTTCGGACGGCTCACTGCGGCAGGATCGGTGACTTCCGAGATGGTACGCTGGGGAGCGGATGCCCGCAGACGGGCCATTACCGATGATCTAACCGGCCTCTTTAACCGTCGTTCTTTTGATGAGTTTTTTCCTGTCTGTATAGCCAAGGCCAAGGCCGAAGGAAAACCGCTTTCATTCGTCATGATCGATATAGATCATCTCAACGATTTTAATAGACAATACGGCGAAGCCTTTGGCAGAAAAGTCATTGCTGAGAGTTCCGGAATCTTTATGGAAGCCTTTCAGAGAAAAGATATTCTGTTCAGATACGGCAGTGATAAATTTTTTTCCTGCTCCCCAATACCAATGCGGGAACCGCGCTGAAGATATGCGATGCTACAGCAGGAAAAATACGCCTTATCAAGTTTCCTGAACATCCGGAAGTTGTTGTTACCCTCAGTATTGGAATAGCATCCATACCGGAACACGCTGAAAATGCGGCGGATTTCAGGGAGGCCGCCGATAAGGCACTGTATGCTGCGAAAGAAGCGGGCCCGTGACCGGGCCATTATCGCCAGGAAACCGGCGGGAGCGGGGGATAACCCATATAAAACGGAGATAGGAACCATCGCCGAGAAAAATCGAATTAGCAACAGAATCATCGGGGAAATTTTTGCCCGGGACTCTTTTTTGCTGCTTGGCCACAAGAATCCCGATGCTGATTGCGGCGCGTCTCTGGTCGCTTACGCAATCCTCTTGAGCAAATTCGGCAAAGAGGTGGCTATCTTTCTGCCGGAACCGGTAATAGAACAGTTAAACTACCTTATTGCAATATGTAAATATAATAATATCACGGTTATTTATGATGCGGATACTGACATTAGGGGAAAGTATTCCGATTTGGTTATTATTGATACCCCCAATGCCAATATGCTTATGAAAAATGACAGCATTTCTGAGATGATTGCGGATCCTTCGATTAGAAAAATTGAGTTGGATCATCATCTGGGAGCAAATGCCCGGTATACGGGGGACAAGGGATACTGTCTTGTTTCCCAGGCGTCCAGCACCGGTGAATTGATAGGCTACCTCTGCTTAAAAATGGCGGCCAGGCTGAATTCAAAGAGCATGGGCGGCGGTACAACCAGTTTTTTCTCCAGGAATCTGGCTTTGGCGATCCTGACCGGTATTGTCGGAGATTCTCAGATGGGAAGGTATCTAAAGTCGAATCGGGAACGCTGGTATTACCGCATATTCAGTACGATTTTTGAACGTTTGTTGGCTCAGACAACCAATATAGGCAGCAAAAATCTTGCTTCCATGCGGGATATTTATACCCTCATTCAGAGCCTGTCCAATCAGGAATTGGATTGTTTTAGAGAGATGGAAAAATATTTGCAGACATCGCCTTATGTTCACACTATTGCCGTAGGCAAGGAAAAAAAGCGCGGAACTATTCAGCCGTTATAACAACGAAATAATCGTCAATGTATCAAAATATGCGGCGGACCGGCTGTCCGAGGAAAGCGGAAAGCTGGGACTGTCCGCTTATTACGATGATCCATCCCTGTCTGATTTCATTCAATTCCGGTTGCGCAGAAGCGCTGTCTTTAACAATTTTGATCTTAGAGCAGTTATTGCGGCGCTGAATATTACCAATGGCGGAGGACATCCCGGTGCTGTCGGATTTAGAATACCTAAAAGTGAAATTTCGGACCTTCACCAGTATACCGGAGAATTGCTTACGCAAATCGAAAGAATATTATGCCTAAAACTGGACAAGCAGAATTTTCAAAATATTTAGGCCCGGCATTGAAAACGGAATCCACGCCGGTTGACGGACTTGCCAAGTCGATGGCTTTGTACGACCGCCCTTTCCAGATGTAATTCCCTTCTATGACGGGCAAAACCTTCCAGTATAGCTAAAAATTTGGATGTTCAATACCTCTTGCTTAACTTGTTGACATTGATAATTTAGGGTCTATTTTCCCCGGGACGAACAGGCTCGCTCCCTGCCGTTCTGCCCTAGAACCTGAGCCGTCCCGACAGGGTTACGAAGGCCCGTGAGCCCGCAGTTTGTCCTGGCGGGAGGGGTCCCAGTTCTCCGGCTTTGCCTTCCGCGCCGAAAACTTCCCGGTCCAGGGGGATGCGGACGGCAAGGCCCAGGGTAAAGCCCTGGAAGACTTCGTATTCTGTCGTGACAATGGGTGAGAAAGACCAGTCATCAAAGCCTGCCATGCAGGAGAAGCCCGTGTTGGTGTAATCGTTCCAGCTATAGCGGATCAATGCGTAAACATAGTTTCTGTTGGCAAGACCCACTCCTTCCGCAGTGGACGAGGCGGAACCGCTGTAAAGGTATTCCGCCAGGATATAGAACTTTCCGTCATAAAAAGAGTAGTCAAACCCGGCGCTGGCGGACAGCCCCTCAATTTTCGTTCCCCTGTCGTAGTTGTATGTGTAGAGCATATCCGCCAGAAACCCCGCCCCGGCTTCCGCCTTGAGAGAAAGGCCCATCCGGTGTATCCCGCAGGGACTTCCGTCTTTGGGGGTTTCATAAGCATAAAGGCCCTGGAGACTGATCCTGTTCCAGTGCTGTTCACCGGTGAGGCCGGCCCTGAATCCCGGGCCGAGGCTCAGGCTGTCCTCTGGAGCGGCGCCGAAAACCAGGATTTTTGTGGCGTTCCCCGGAAAGGCCGCCGCCGAAACGCCAAGAACGGCCCGCTTCCGGGCATCGGGAAACCGGGGATCTTTGGGATTGAGGAAGTCCATAGGCCCCCATACCTGCCCGAACCCGAAAGCCATGCGCATGAGCCCGGCGTCTGCGTCAACATAATCGCTGTTGATCCTGAAGTAGAGCCGTTCCAGTTCCATGGCGGCGGCGTAGTTGTCCCCCGCCGCGCCCATGGCCGGTGAATTTGAAGCCGGAAGGGGCAGGGCGGAACTACCTGCGGCGGCGATCAGGTTAAAGGCCCCGTAAAAGACCGCCCGGTCCCGGATGTTGGCCTGGATTCTGAGATTTGCGTATTCCTCTATTCCCAGGACCGCTTCCGGCGCATCCCCGGCGCCGGCGCTGTAACTTGCCTTGCTGTCCAGTATCCCTGAAAATTTAATATCCTGACCGAAGCCCTCCGCAGTCAAGGACAGAAAAACTGCCGGAATTAAAAAAACTGCTTTTTTCATCACCCTAAGCCTCCTGTAACTAACCCCGTATCCCCACAGAAACATCACCGTTCCAGATTCCTGGTGCTGAACACCGAATCCGCTATAGGCTGATCAAGAACCACGTTCCGCATGATCATAGTAGTTTTGCTATTTTTACGCAGAAGGTCCCGAATTTCAATTTCTACCGGGAAGCGGCGGCCTCCTAAAACTTCCACCCTGTTAAGGTTGTACTC
>JAITBO010000255.1 GCA_031283505.1 Treponema sp.
CCGGTACGGCAGGGACCGGTACTTCCCGCATATCCGTCTAAAATTGTCTATCAATCGCTTAAAGAGTTCCCCGCCTATACTCCCGTTTTAGCATGGGTTTTTGATACTTTGAATTGCTGTTACCGGGCCGCCCCGCCAAAGAAACCCCTGTTATCCCCGGACAAGATTCCCGGCGGGGACGGAATTGCCAACAGGCAGGGCGGAATTGCCGGCAACGGGAGTAGAATTGCCTGAAAATGAGACGGATTGATAAAAAGACAGGAATTTTGCAATTCCGCGCATTTGTGAAACAGGATTGCCGGGAATAGTAGCTATTGGAGACTTGACAGGAATTTTTTTCTTTAGAGTATACTGTGAGCCGTGAGCGGGCGAAGGCTGCGCCTCCGCCCTGGACGGTTTTAGTCAGCCTTTTCAAGATAAGCATAATATAGCCTTTACGGAAAAATTGTGCAAGAAAAATTTTAGACGACCGATAATTTTTACAGTTAGCGGTCCGTAACTGTCACAAAAGTACCGCGCAGGGGATTGGAGGGGGTACGCCGGAAATACGCCCAAATTACACAAAGAATTTTTATAATGTCAAACTGCCGGTATATCACCATCCGCCGGGCAAGGCTTGATAGTATTTTGGGGAAACATTAACCTGAATTTATTGATGAATTTTTGATAAGGATAGGGATATGAACCTTCACGCCGTTTACCATAAACCCAGAGGCAACTACGCCTACTTTGACAGCCCGGATACGGTATTTCTGCTGTTCCGCGCGGGCCGGGGAGACCTGAAGAATGTGGAGGTTTTTTATTTTGACAAATACATTCATAAAGAAACTCTGACCAAAACGAAAATGGAAAAATACATGGATGACGTGTTGTTTTCGTACTACCGTGTCAGGATAAAACCGCCTTACAAACGGCTTGCCTACTATTTCCGGGCTGCCGGCAAGGACGGGACCCTGTTGTACTACGATGAATTCGGCTTTCATGAAAACGACGCCGGCTGCTGGCTCAGGGCGTTTCAAATGCCCTACATCAATGAGCCTGATGTGATCCGTATACCGGAATGGGCAAAGCACGCGGTTTTTTATCATATATTCCCCGACAGTTTTGCCCGCTCAGGCGGCGGTTTTGAAGGCGATCCGAAATGGGGAAGCGAACCGCACCCCAGACGGCATTTGGGAGGGGACCTGCGGGGCATGATAGATAATTTTTCCTATATAAAAGAACTCGGCGTTAATGCCCTGTACCTCTGTCCCATATTTGCCTCCAACACCTGCCATCGTTACAACACCAGGGACTACAGAACCATTGATCCCCGCCTTGGAACCATGGAAGACTTTGCGGAATTCCTCGCCCTGTGCCACAGCAACGGTGTGCGGGTACTGCTGGATGCGGTATTCAACCATACGTGCGACACTTTTCCTGCTTTTCTTGATGTCATTGAAAAAGGTGAAGCCTCTCCTTATAAAGACTGGTACTTTATCCGAAGCTGGCCGGTAAAGGTTGACGGCGAATACCGGTACGACAGGTTTGCTTTTACGCCCCATATGCCCAAGCTCAATACCGGCAATCCGGAGGCGGCGGAATATCTTTTGGATACGGCGGAATTCTGGACAAAAACCGGCATTGACGGCTGGCGGCTTGATGTCGCCAATGAGGTCGATCTGGCATTCTGGCGCGGTTTCCGCAGACGGGTAAAGGCGGTTAATCCCGATGCCCTCATACTGGGGGAAATGTGGAACGATTCCCTGCCCTACCTTGCGGGAGATACGGCAGACAGCGTGATGAACTATCCTTTCTTTACCGCCTGCCGTGAATTTTTTCTCTCCGGGGAGATCGACGCGGAAGGTTTCAGAAACATCATATCCGGAAGGCTGGCTGCCTATCCGTATCCCATGGTATACGCCATGTATAACCTCCTCGGTTCCCATGACACCTCCCGGTGGCTCACCGAAGCAAAGGGGGACCTTAGAAAAGTTATCCTGTCCATGGTGTTCCAGTTTACCTTTGTGGGTATGCCGGTGATCTATTACGGGGACGAGACAGCCATGGAAGGAGAGAACCCCATCCAGGCCCGCCGGTGCATGGATTTTAACCCCGGAGAAAAGGGTCAAACGCTGCTGGCCCTGTGCAAAAAACTTGTCTCCCTGCGGAAGCAAAGCCGCGCCCTTCGGGAAGGCGATTTCGCGTGGCTTGAGACGCCGGGCAGCCTGCTTGGGAGCCTCCGCACGGCGGAAGGAGAGCGGGTTTGGGTTTATATCAACAACAGCCGGGAAGACGCGATGTTCACGGAAGGTCCGCCCGGAGAGGCGGATTTGGCGCTTTCCTCCGGCGGCGATGCCGGCGGCAGCCGTATTGAACCCTTTGGATACCGGGTGTATCAAAAATGTTCATCCAGCTAGTCATTGAATTCCTTTGCCGTTTTTTCCGATATTTATGAAGAGGAAAGAGATGAAATTTACCCGCCGCCTTTTTTTGTTCGTTTTGATTGCCGCCCTGTTCCTTCAGGCGCCTTTGATCCGCGCCCAGGATACGCTCCCGGACCGGAACGGGTCCTCCGGGCAAGCCGCTTCCCGGCCAGGGACGGAAGAGGCCGGCGAGTTTCAGGCCCTCCCCCGGTCTTTTAGGAAACTCAGCCTGGGTATGGACCTGGATGCCCTCAAGTCCGCTTTGCAGGAGGATTCCACCTTCTACTTCCGGGGCGACCGGGACGTGTCCTTCCTTCCCGCCAGGGAACAGAGCCTGGTGGAAACCACGGGTTTTTCCTTTGTTAGACGCGCCTTTTTCCAGCTTATGGACGGGAAGCTCTTTATTATGGCTTTTACCCTGGACCCCGGCCTGGTGGATCATTACTCGGTGTACACCTCCTTCGTGAAGAAATACGGGGAACCCCGGTTCCTGGACCCCAAACAGGCGGTGTGGGAATCCGGCGAAACCCGCATTTCTATCGAGCGGCCCCTGACCGTGAAGTATCTGGACAGGCAGGTTTTCGACGCCGTTGTCGCCGAATCCCAGGCCAAAGAAGGGGTCGAACTCTATCTTAGGGAGGAATTTCTCCGTGGCTTCTAAACACCGTTTCCGGGGGGTAAGGTTTTTTTTCTTCCTTGGCCTTTGCGTTTTCGTCCTGGGGACCGGTGTAAACTGCGGAGCCTCCGGCGGGAACAAAGCAGGGAAAATCCGTTTTGAAAAGCGGGAATTCTCCATTGAAAAAGCCGGCGGGGGCCTGGTCCCAATCCATGCGGAAATAGCCAGGACCGACGCAGAGCGGGCCCAGGGACTCATGAACCGGGCATCCCTTCCCGATGGGGAGGGGATGCTTTTTATTTTTGAGCGGGAACAGATCGTCTCCTTCTGGATGAAGGACACCCTTATCCCCCTTTCCATCGCCTTTGTCCGTACCGACGGCCGCATCACCGAAATCCGCGACATGAAAGCCCTGGATGTTACCGCCGTCAGATCCGCCCGTTCCGTCCGCTATGCCCTGGAAGTCCCCCAGGGCTGGTTCGCCCGCGCCGGGATTGATGCGGGGGATTACCTCAGGCTGGGTGAGTTCCAATAAGAATTGGCCTGGTGTAAGGACGATATAACTGTAATGTAGACGTGAGAGGGAATGTATATTATAATTGTAAAATGAAGTGGATAGTTCTGGTCTTAGCGGTGATCATGTACGCTCTGATCGTTGTCTTCCCCCATAAAAAATCCTGGGCTAGTTTGGGGACTGCTGTTTTGATGATAATCATCCGCGCCCTGGACCACGAAGAAACCTTCGGGACCCTCATATACGAAGCCGGGGCGGAACTCATCAACTGGGATGTGCTGATGATTTTCGTGGGGAGCCTTGTAATAGCGGAACTGTTCATATATTCCCGTGCGCCTGCGGCTATAGCGGATCACATAGTCATCCGTTCTCCCAATGTAGGCATAGCTATTGTGGCCATACTGATAATGACCGGTCTCATCTCCGCTTTCGTGGAAAATGTGGCCACTGTCCTGGTGATGGCCCCTATAGCCCTTGCGCTCTGTAGCAAGTTGAAACTGGATCCCCTCTATTTCATGGTAGGTCTCGCGGTGATGGCTAACCTCCAGGGAACAGCTACCCTGGTCGGCGATCCCCCTTCTATGATCTTCGCCGATTTTACCGGTTACGGGTTCAATGACTTTTTTGTCCTCCATGGCAAGCCTTCGATATTTTTTGCGATTCAGATCGGTATGCTTGCCGGCGCCGGTTTCTTTTATATTTATTTTGCCCGAAAGGGGAGCGGCAGGGTAGAAGTTGAAGTTGAAAAGATTTTAAGTTTTTTTCCCACCCTGCTTCTTATCCTGATGATACTGGGACTTGCGGTCCTGTCGTTCGTTTTTGGCGGTATTTCCGTCTGGTCGGGACTTCTGGTGATCATCCTTGGAACGGCGGGGCTTCTTTGGTACAACCGCCGTGAAGGCCGGGGAAAATCGGCGGAGCTGGTGAAGAACCTCGATTGGGATACGGCTCTTTTCCTGCTGGGTATTTTCGTAGTGGTAGGAGCCGTGGCGGAAGTGGGATTGCTCCATGATTTTTCCCGCTTCCTCTCCCGTATCGTAGGGAAAAACGTGTTTCTGGGTTTTGTTCTCATCGTTGCGGTATCCACCCTGATCAGCGGTTTTGTGGATAACGTGCCCTACATCATCGTGATGCTCCCCGTGGCCGCCGAAATGGCCGGTGGTATGGGGCTGCGGCAGGAACTCTATATGTTCGCCCTCCTCGTCGGTTCCTGCCTGGGGGGGAACCTTACCCCCTTCGGCGCTTCCGCCAACATAGTCTCCGTAGGAATACTGAAAAAGCAGGGCCGGGAATGTTCATTTGCCCAGTGGCTTAAGATCAGCCTGCCCTTTACGTTCTTAACTACCCTGGTTTCCGCAGCCTTTATCTGGTTCGTGTGGTATTGATTCGCAGGCGGGTCCATACCCAAGAGCCCGCCTTTCGGCGAGGGAGTTTCAGGGCGTTTAAACCAATTCAGGATTTGTTGTTCGGGATACGGACCCGCATAAAATCTATACCTTACAGAAAACATACCTCATCTGTGCCGGAAAGTTGGCAGTGATTACCCTTCGGGATAATACTCCAAATAAGCATTAGTACGGTCTTAAAAGTGCTTGAATCGACAAAATATCAGATAAAACCGAAACAAACCCATTATGATTGTCTTGAAATAGATGAGTTTTGGAGGTATGTAGGGAAAAAGAAGAACAAAGTGTGGCTTATCTACGCATATCACCGGGGAAGCGGGGAAATAGTAGCATTTGTATGGGGGAAACGGGATTTAAAGACGGCGCAAAAGCTGAGGAAGAGGATAAAACGGCTGGGGATAAGGCTATGACCGGGTAGCAACGGATAATTGGGACAGCTTTCTTTCGGCGTTTTGGGAAGACAACCACGAAGTAGGGAAAGGTACACGGTAGGGATAGAAGGGAACAATTGCCGGTTGCGGCATCGGATCAGGCGGGCATTTCGCAGAACTTGTTATTTTTCCAAGAAACTGTTCAACCACTAGAAAGCTTTTGATATGGCTTTTTTTTACATCAATTATGGTTTTGTTTGAGAACTCATCATACTTTCTGGATCACCTCCAAAAGACAAACAGGAGATACATTACACGCCCAAGCACGGTAGTTGGCTTAATATGGCGGAGATAGAACTGAATGTGATTAACGAGCATGGATTACCGCCGAGGATACCGGGCATAGAGCGGATATAGACGAGGAAAAGATGGAGTATGTATCAAGCGACAAAGAGACGCTGCGGGTAATATCAAGTGAGGGAGATGGGCCCTGTCAGACTGGACCAGCGGACTCAACCACGCCAGGCGGGAAGGTATGGAGAAAGGCATAGAGAAAATCGCCGCTCAAATGAAAAAGATCGGAATAGCCATTGACTAAATTACGGAGGCTACCGGGCTTTCCGTCGAAGATATAGCGGCATTGTGCGGATACAGCTTAGGGGGCCCTGGTAGGGGCCGCTGAGTTCCATCCGGTATGCGGAAACTCTCGAGAAAGCCGGAAAGGGGTTTCTTGTAAAACAAGGCCCCGATAACAGGCCGTCGCCCCAAACCGGGGCGACGGTTTTTTGCCTGTGAGAAAACCCTAAACCCTTACTTCCGGGGCCGCTTTTCAAGGGCCCGTACAAAGGCAGCCATGTCTGTCGTTGCGCCGGATCCGTGGGGACAAAGCTCGTCGGGCGTAATGTCCAGTTCAAAGGGGCGGCGGGCAACGTGTTCGGGGTAGTGGGCGTCCGATGAGGTAGTAAGGGGATACCCCAGGGTGTCCACAGAAGGGGGAAGGCGGACGCATTCAACGGCGGCCCAGGGACCCGGAACCACCACCCCAAGCTGGCTCGTCATGGAAAAAGCCGGGCGGTCCACATGGGCGGGGATAACAACCCCGCCGTATTCAGCCGCCTTGCCCCCTATGGCATCTACGCTCAGATCCAGGGCGTTAGGCAAAAAATATTCAACTTCCCCCACAATATTGTCTTCTTCGTCCACATAAACCTGATCGCCGGTCTTTTCCGGGTCGTTGGGAAAAGGAGTAAGGATGCCGTAGGCGTATTCCCCAAAGGAAAGGGCGGCCTCCAGGACGGAGAAAAGGCAGAGGACATGGATTTCCTCCTGAGTCGTGGCCTCCATTCCGTAAAGGGGAATGACACCGTACCGGGGCGCAAGCCGGGAAAAGGCCGGGCAGTTGAGGGACGAATTGTGGTCCGTCAGGGCCATGACCCTGATCCCTTTTGCGGCGGCAATCTCCAGAAGCGCTCTGGGCGAAAGTTCCAGGGAACCGCAGGGGGAAAGACAGGAATGGTTGTGCAGGTCCGCAAGCAGGGCCATAACGCCTACCGGACGGCCTTCATGAATTCGTAAAGTTTGCCCGATACGGTAAACTGGTTCTCCCTGGTCCGTATTATGGCGACCCCTTCTTCCCTGGCTGCGGAGATCATATCTTCCGGAATGGGCCGGGAATTGCAGACCACGATGAGGGAGATGTTCACCAGGGTGGCTACCGCCACGGTGTTCTTGTGAGCCTGAATGGTAATGAGCGCCCCGCCGTCCCTGGCGTTGGCCATCACATCCGAAAGCAGATCCGACGTATACGCCTCGGTAAGCTCAACGTCCTCAAGGGTCCCGCCGTCCAGTTCACCCTGAATAACCTCCGCCTCAAGGACGGCGACGGCTTCGCTGATGGTCATATAGACGCATTCTCCTTTGGAGAACTGAGAAACACCACCGAACGCACCGTAGTACCGGAGCCCACTGCGGATTTTATCTGGAATTCATCGGAAACCCGCTTTGTGTTCGCCAAACCCATCCCCGCTCCAAAGCCCAGGGACCGGATCCACTCATTGGCCGTAGACCAGCCTTCCTGGAGGGCCTGGTTCACGTCGGCAATCCCCGGCCCGCTGTCGGCGGCTACGATCATTACTCGGTCCGGCTGTATAGAACAACTGATGGTCCCCCCGTTGGAGTGAACCACTTGATTGATCTCAAGCTCGTAACTGGCAATGGCAATACGGCGTATGATCTTGGGATCGATATCGCGCTGCTTCAGGGCCTTCTTGATCTCCGTAGACGCCCGGCCCGCCAGTTCAAAATCATACCGCACAGTGGCGAATTCCATTTCCGAAAAACTGCCGACCAGACCCGCCGTGTCCTGATGTATCTTTTCCAGGCGAAGCACCTCTCTGTTCATTTCAACCAACAGGGTCCTTACCACATCCTTGGACGTGAGGATCCCCACCAGTTCCTGCCGCTTGTTCAACACCGGAAACCGTCCGTACCGGTACTTGTTCAGGTAAGAAATGGCAAACGACAGCGGCATATCGTCTTCCAGGACTATCACGTTCCGGGTCATCCGTTCCGATACCGGGCAGTCTATGTACCCTTTGTCCAGAGCAGTCACTATATCGTCAATGGAAACGATGCCGGCAAGACGCCTGTCCTCGACGATGGGGATGCCGGTGATGTAGTTTTCCCTCATGACCGCCTGTATGTGCCGCATGGTGTCCGTGGGCTTTCCGGAAATAACCGCCTGACACATCACATCCTTGATTTTTAACTGATAAATGAGTTCCAGCACTATTGAAGGTGAATCAACGGTACTGATGGGGATGTCCTGGGACATAATGGGCTTGTCACTCATAGGCAGCTTCCGGAGGGCAACGGTTCCTTACCCAGGATGTACCGTTCAATAAGGTCCGCTATCCCGTCATCGTCATTGGATTTATCCGTCACCATATCGGCTATGTTCTTAATACGATCATCCCCGTTGAGCATCGCAACGCCTACGCCAGCCCAGCGGATCATGGCCTCGTCATTCATGGAATCCCCTATGGCCAGTACCGCTTCCTGGGGAACCCCCACTTTTTTGGCAACCCAGGCCAGAGCCTGCCCTTTGTCCGTAACCGGCGGCAGAATCTCCAGAAAATAGGGCTTACTGGTAAACAGGGTCGCTTCATCGCCTATGCAGGTTCTGAGCAGGGCTTCCAGCGGTTTCAGGATCATGGGGTCTCCGGGGATGAGGAGCTTGTATACCCCTGCGGCGACCATGGCCCTGAAATTCTCCACCACCACCTGCCTTAGGCCCGTCAGCTTCTGATCGTAATCGGCAAATTCGTTGAACCGGGAGATATACATCACATGATTCTCGTAAATCTGCACCGGAAAACCTTCGGCCTCGGCCAGATCGTAAGCGACAAGGGCCGTTTCAGACGGTATCTTGACTTCGTAAACCAGAGAACCCGTATGACTTTCCTGAATCATCGTACCGTTGTTACAGATCAGGTAGCCGGGCCGCTTGTGCATTCCCAGAAGCCGGGCAAACTGTTCCAAAGCCGCCGGAACACGGCCCGAAGCAAGGACCACCAAAATACCGGCGCTTTCAGCCCGCTTGATGGCATTTCTGGTGTGGAATGAAATGGTCAAATCCGACCGTAAAAGAGTATCATCCAGATCCAGGGCGATCATGCGTATAGGCATCATACATCAAGAATAAACCCTGGAGGCGGTTCAGTTCAATAGCAATATTTAAAGATGTTTTGTATAATAGAAATATGGGTGCGGTTTATGTTTTCGTAAATCAGAAAGGAGGGGTTGGAAAAACCACTTCCGCGATAAATCTTGGGGCGTATTTAGCTGGGGCGGGTAAACCGGTACTTCTGGTGGATTTTGATTCCCAGGCCAACCTCTCCAGCGGCATAGGGATAAAGTCCGCAAAACCCGGAGTATACGAACTCCTTTCGGGGACAGCGCCGCTGGATCAGGTAATAAGAAAAACAGGTATCCCCGGCCTGTATGTCATTCCCGCCAGTATCGATCTTTCCGGCGCGGCAGTGGAACTCATCGATCAAAAGGAACGGGAATACTTTTTGAAAAAAGCCCTTACGCCGCTGCGCAGCCAGTACGACTACATCTTCATCGACTGCCCCCCCTCTTTGGGCATCCTCACGCTGAACGGCCTTATTGCCGCCGATGCGGTCCTCATTCCCATGCAGTGCGAATACTTTGCCATGGAGGGACTCTCCCTTCTCTTCAAGACCATCAGGCGTATCCAGAAGCACCTCAATCCCTCCCTGATCATCGGGGGCATCTTCTTCACCATGTACGATCAGAGAACCCGGCTGGCCCAGGAAGTAGTAAAGCAGGTGAGCGCCTATTTTCGGAGTTCTGTCTTTTCCACGATAGTTCCCCGGAACGTGCGGCTTTCCGAGGCCCCGTCCCACGGCCTGGCTATTTCCCAGTACGATCCCCTGTGTTCGGGCGCAAAGGCTTATCAGAGCCTTGCCGCGGAACTCATCAAGCGGGGCAAACCTGTTCCGGGCGCAGTCTCCGGTCCTTCCGCTCAGAATGTTGCCGTCCACCCGGACGGGGGAGCCGATCATGGCGTCTAAACTCAGACTCGGCAAGGGCCTTGACGCCCTGTTGCCCATGGACGATGAACCGTCTTCCTCCGATTTTTCTGCCGCCGGAGAGGATAGTCTTAATACTGATGAAGAAATCATCTACATGGGCGTGGAAGGTACGGAAGGAAGGCCGGGCCTGAATGTCCCTGGTACGGGACCGGCGATCATCCCTCTGGACAAACTCAGCGCCAATCCCAACCAGCCCCGAAAAAACTTTGACGAAGAAGCCTTGCGGGAACTGGCGGACTCCATCCGGGAACACGGAATCATCCAGCCCCTTTTGGTGGAAGAAACCGGGGACGGCGCCTACGTCATCATAGCCGGGGAACGCCGGAGCCGGGCCGCCCGCATAGCCGGCCTTACGGAAGTCCCCGCGCTTATCCGTTCCTACACCGATGAACAGCGCATGGAAATTTCCCTAATCGAAAACATTCAGCGCGCCGATCTCAACCCCGTGGAAGAAGCCCTGGCCTACCGCCAGCTTATGGATCTGACGGGCCTTTCCCAGGACGAAGTAGCCGCCCGGGTCGGCAAGAACCGGACTACTGTTGCAAACACTCTGCGCCTCTTAAAACTTCCCCAGGCCATGGTAGAGGCCCTCCGGGAGGGCGGACTGTCCCCCGGACACGGACGGGCGTTGCTTTCTGTCGCCGACCCTTCCGCCAGGGAAACCCTTTTCCGGGAGATTACCCACCAGGGCATCTCGGTCCGGGAGGCGGAAAAACACGCGGGGGACCTCAATTCCTCCGAAGGCCGGGGGTCAGGTTCCGGTGGAGAAAAGGCGGCCCCCGCCAAACCCCGGCGCGACCCGGAAATCATCGCGATTGAACAGCAATTCATTGATGCCCTTGGAACAAAAGTTGTCATTGACGGGGACCTGAAAAAGGGTAAAATTTATATTGAATATTATTCTATGGAGGATCTGGACAGGCTACTGGAAATCCTGAAAAAGCCTGATCCGGCGGATTAATGGGGGAACAGGTATGAAACGCACCGCCGCTCTTCTTTGCGCATATATCCTTGCGTTAAGCGGTTGTGTTGTTTTCGGCCCCGCCGTATCCGGTCCTGCCGAAAGGGAAAAAATTTCTCCGGAAGCGGTGTTGCCTGAGGTTCCCGAAACGTCCGCCGGGATAGCTCCTGCAAAATGGACGGTGAGAGACCTCCCTCAGTTGACGGCCAGGATCGAATTTTCAGGTGCGGAGGATGCCGCAGAGTGCGGTATTTCCTTCTACAACTCCATTAAAGACCCAAAGACGATTGCGGCGGTTCTGTTTATCGCCGATGGAGAACTCTACCCTCTTGAAGGGCTCACAACGGCGTTTGTGAAAAGCGAAACCCATGAACTGCGGACAAACGCCGTACTTCCCCGGAAATCCCTGCGGACTGTCCTGAAAGCGGAAACCCTCTACCTAATCGCCGTGATAGACAAGATCGAATACCAGTTTGAACCGGGCAGAGACTTTGCCGCCTATAAAGACACGATATTGAAGAAGCTGGAAGCAGGCGGCGGCTAATACCCTGATTATTCTCCTGAATCGTTCCGCTTCCTGGCAGTCTCCGCCTCTGCGACAAAACCGCCGGACCGGAATATTTCCTCAGCCCTTTGATATGCGGCTTCGGCCTCTCCCCAACTGCCCGCCTTGGAGTAGACATCCCCCATCGCAAGCCAATCCGCGCCTAAGCCATAAACGTTTTCCGCCCGCCGGTCAAATTTCAGGGCTTCTTTTAGGGCGGCAACGGCATCGGTATACTGGCCGGCCACGGAAAAGACCGAGGCAATAAGATACCAGTCATAGGCCGCCTGTTCCAAATACCGGTCTTCTTCATGCAGGGCCAGGGCTTTTTTCAGGGCATCTTCCGCCTCCCGGTAACGGTTCATCTCCTTTTCCGCCAGGCCTATGACTACCCAGCCCAGGGCAGCGGAAAACCGGTCCGCCTTGACAGCCCCCAGTTCCGTCTGAACCTTCAAGCGGATTTCCGCTATGTCAGCGCCGCCCGCGCCCTCCACTGGGGCAAATGCGGAAAGAAACTCCCCACGGGCGATATAAATCCGGCAGATTGCAGTCAGTTCCGCATCGCCTTCGGCCTCCGCATCGGCCAGAGCGCTCCGCCATGCCGCGTCTGCCTCGTCCCGGCGGCCCAGGAAGAACAGGCTGTTCCCCATGGACAGTCCCGTCCTGACACGCAGGGAAGGATCGTCCACAGAGATCGCCGCACGCCGGACCTCCGCCGCCAGGGAGAGGGCTGCGGTGTAATTCCCCCTGTCCGCATCCCGGTTGGCTCGTTCCAACTGAACCGCCGCTGCCTCCCGTACCAGAACCACTTCCACCGGACGCCTGGGAACGGAAGAACAGGCCGAAAAAACGCAAAGCAGAAGGACAAGAAAAAAAGCGAACCCAAGTTTGCTGCCGGTGTTACTCTTCACGTCAAATTCCTCTTTCTAAAAACGTATATCCCGGGAACCGGTACCATCTGTCCTGGTCTGTCCATGGGCCGGGATGCCGCGCCTGAGCAGGGGGTTATTGGTCAGGGCCACCAGCACATCCTGAGCCGTCCGTAACGCTTCCTGAAGCTCCAGGATCAGGGAGGCGATTTGGGGAAGCTGGGAGGGGATAAAATCGGCGGTCCGTTCCAGGTTACGGAGGGTGCCGGCCACGGCTTTAAGAGCGGCTTCCAGGTTGGTATAAATTTCCCCCTCGCCGTCCAACGTCAGCGCTAGCGCTCCGTCCGGGGCGGAGAGCATTTCGGAAACGGTCTCCAGGTTTCTGATTATGGGCCTGATGTCCGCCAGCAGTCCGTCAAGGGAAGTCACGATATTTTCGGCTATACCCGGCACTGCTGACACCACATCTTCCACAGTCCCCAGTGTCTCCCCGGCGGCGTTTATGGCACTTTCGGCCCCGCCTATGGCCCGGCCCAGGGCGGTCTCACCGGTTCCCTCAAAGGCGGACTCTACCTGAACCACCACTTTGCCGATGTCCTCCAAAAGGGCGTTAGCCCGGCTGACCAGAATAGTTACGCTGTCATCCTGAGAAGGAGATACGGCAAGTCCCCGTCTAATAAGGTTCCGGGCCTCAGGCGACCTGGAATTGGGAATCACCGCCCCTTCCTCAAGGCGACTTTCACCGAGACCCGCGTAAAAAAGGAACTGATTTCCCAGACCTATGGGGCTGACCCTCAGTTCCACCATGGAACCTTCCCTAACCCGGTCTGCATAGACATCGAAGATGCTGATCACCGCCTCTACCTGATCGTCTCCGGTCAGGCGTATGGCTTTGACATTTCCTATGGTAAATCCTTTATACTGGACCGGCATATTGCGGTTAAGCCCCACAGCGCTGTCAAAATAGGCCAGATACTGAAAATCCCGGGCAAACCACCGCTGATGGCTGCCGAGTATAAAAATGACCGATACCAGGGCGGCCATAGCGATAACGGCGAGGACTCCCACTATCTGATCAGCAAAGCGTATTCTGAACCGCATCAGCCTAATCCTCTTCCGCCAGTTTCGCCAAATCCCGGTCTTTTGATATTTGCTCTCCCTCAATCCGCCGGAAAATTTGTCCTTCAACTATCATAATAACATAATCCGCCAGGCTCTGTATCAGAGAGAAGTCGTGACTGACCAAAATAATGGTTTTCCCTTCCGCCTTGAAATGCCGGACTATCCCCATAAGCCGCTGGGCGGCGGAATCGTCCAGGGATTCAGTCCACTCGTCCAGGAACAGCGCCGCCGGATAACAGAGCATGGCCCGGGCAAAGGCGATGAGTTTCTGCTCTCCCATGGAAAGCATGGCCGGACGCACCGCCAGATCCCGGTGGTATCCTACCATCTCCGCCACCTCCCGTATCCGCTCCTGCCGCTTTCCGCTTTCCATACCGGGAAAATGAATACGCAGGGGAAGCTCTAATATCTGGTTCAAATCCTGGTTCGCCCAGAGCGCGGAATCCTGAAAGACCACTGCCGCTTCCCGGCGGAAGGCCAGGTTCTGGGTCCGGTTCATGGAAGCGATGTTTTTTCCCCGGTAAAACACATCTCCCTCCGAAGGAACCAGGATCCCGGCGGCCAGCTTGAGAATCGTACTCTTTCCGCCGCCGGAAGGACCTGCCAGGGCGGAGGTCTTTCCTTCCTCAATCATGAGGGAAACATTTTTGACTATCGTCTTGTTCTGGGCAGAAAAGGAAACGCCCTTCATCTCAATTACTGGTTCCGCCATTCCTCTTGTTTCCTGATGTTAGTTCAAGGCGGTATAGTAAAGAGCGGAAAGCAAAATATCCAACAGAATACACCAGGCAAAGGAAGCTCCTACCGCTTTAAGGCCCGCCACGGGGATTTCCGTACTAGCCCTTTCCACGGAAAATCCCCGGATTATCGCTACAATGGCAATGATCATCCCAAAGGAGATACTCTTGACTACCGATATAATTATATCCGAAAAATTCAAACTCCGTAACAGATTATCAAAATAAACTCCCGGAGGCAGGGGATTGAATATCTGAACCACCGCAAACGAAGCGCCCAGGCCAAACAGGGAGAAATAAATATTGAGGAAGAAAAGGGAAACCGTGACCCCCAGGAACCGGGGAACTGCCAAATGCTCAATAGGGTCAACGCCTACGGAAATATAGGCTTCTACCTCGTGGGAAACAACCATCCCGGCGACCTCTGTGGCAATGGCGGTAGCGGACCGGGCTATGACGATAAAAGCCGTCAGAAGGGGCCCAAGTTCCCGCATGATGATTGCTATGAGCAGGGGATAAATGTACCGTTCCTGGGAGATTATCGCCAGGAAGGGCATACCTATGGCGTTTACCGCAACCCCTATCCCCAGCGCCAGAAGCGAGATGATTCCCAGAGCTTCCACAAAGGTAAACAGAATCTGCATGATGAATATCTTAAATTGGATATGTCCGCGAACCATAAAAAACCCCGTACTTTTAAGGGTTTTTATAAAAAACCCCAGGGTGTATGGGATTTCTCTGAGGACCGCCACATTAATATTCATATAATAAAGTATATCATAAGATAGTGGCAATTCTTCAATATATATATATAATAATAATAATGAGGTTATTCAAAGCCTCAAGTTTTGAAACAACAACTTTAGCTTAAGAGAAAAAGCGGATATCAGCCTTTTTTCCATCGGACTTGGCGCAAGCCAGTTTTACCGGATCATAGCAACAACCGAATTTTAGAACTGGCTCATAATAAACATGGAGGACAATTGTACAGGGAAGTGAAAACCTATTCTTTAAGGATTAGGAGTATAGTAATTCTAAGCTGTAGTCTGGTCTTTTTTTCCGTTCTTTGTATTGCCCTGTTCCGGGGATTTCTCCCCGGTCTGTTTCGGAACGAGCCGGAAAGTACCAGTATACTGATTGTAAACCGTCTTATCCTGAGCCTGATTAGCCTCTATATCCTTTTTCTGGCCCTGCTGTATATCCTTTTTGTCCGGCAAATCCTCGATCCCGTGGAACGGGTCAGCCGGGACATACATCGCATCACCGCAACCAACCGCCTGCCCGCAGACGGCTATTCCGGCAGGGAGCTCAGGGCTCTGTGGGTGTCTATCAACGATATGCTGGACAAACAAAACCTGTCCTGTATGTCCACCCATGTTTTTAGAAGCATCTTCAACAGTATGGAGGCTTTTCTCTTTGTTTCCGATCCTGAAACCGGAGAGATTCTCTTTATGAACGAACCGATGAAGAGGGACCTCGGCCTGGACGACCGGGTGATAGGCCAGCTTTGCTGGAAAGTACTGTATCCGGGGTCCACCAGCCGCTGTTCTTTCTGCCCTGTCCCCAAGCTGCTCGAAAACCCTCAGAAACCGGTGGTATGGGAGCGATTAAATCCTTTGTGTAACAAATACTTTAAAAACACCGACAGCATAATCAAGTGGATAGACGACCGGTACGCCCATTTACAGTACAGCGTGGACATTTCGGACATCAAGACTGCGGAAAGAGAACTGAAGCGCCGACTGGAACAGCAGGAATTGATGTCCGCCATATCCCAGAACTTCATTTCCACGGATGATACGGAGACTCTCATCAACCACGCCCTGGAGATGATCGGTATTTTCATGAACACCAGCCGGGTCCTCCTTTCAAAGATAAATCCACAAGACAATTCCGTCACCTTTGTCTACGAATGGTTCAACCGGGGCCATGTGTTTACGTCCCGCAAGAATATAACCTATCCCTTCCTGCCCGGCAACCCCTCCTACGACGCTTTTATCACCAACGAATACACCTACCTGGCCTGCAACGACATCATGACCGAACAGTTTTACGCCGATACCCTGGGTTTTCTGGGACTTAAATCCTTCCTTTCCGCTTCGGTTGCCATGAACGGTTCCTTCTGGGGGATTCTGAGCATCGACGAATACCGGAAAATCCGGGTCTGGCAGCCAAGCGACGTACAGCTTGCCAGGCTCATCGCCAGCGTCATCTCCGCTGCCCTGGAACGGAACGAGATCGAACAAGCCCTCGTCACCGCCAAGGAACAGGCGGAACAGTCCAGTATCGCCAAAACCAATTTCCTTGCCCGCATGAGCCATGAAATGCGGACCCCCATGAATGCTATCATAGGCATGACCTCCATAGCCCAAAAATCCCCGGAACCGGAAAAAAAAGATTATTGCCTTTCCAAAATCAACGAAGCATCGATCCACCTTCTGGGAGTCATCAACGACATTCTGGATATGTCCAAGATAGAAGCGGGAAAATTCGAGATATCCTATTCGACATTCGATTTTAACCTGATGATCCGGCGGATCGCCAATGTGATGAATTTCAGGTTTGAAGAAAGAAAACAGCATTTCAGCGCCTTTATCGACCCCGCTATTCCAAAGTACATCGTCGCCGACGACCTGCGCCTGGCCCAGATTCTGACCAATTTTTTATCCAACGCCAACAAGTTCACCCCCGCAGGCGGAGACATCACCCTTTCGGTGGATAAAATTTCCGGCAACGGAAACCTCAACTCCCTGCGTTTTACCGTCGCCGATACCGGCATAGGCATTTCACCGGAACAACAAAGCCGGCTTTTCTCCCTTTTTGAACAGGCCGACGGCAGTATAGCCCGCAGGTACGGAGGTACCGGCCTGGGACTAGCCATATCCAAGAGCCTTGTGGAACTTATGGGCGGCGAGATATGGGTGGAGTCGGAATTGGGGAAAGGTTCCCGCTTTATATTTGAAATCACCATTCAGGAAGGAGAAAGGGCAGCCCTCCCGGCGCCGGTGACCGGTGACAGCGTTGCTCCCGATAATAACAGTAACGCTCTTGTCATGGACGGTATTAACGATCAAACAACAAACAATCAGGACGTAATCCTTGGTATTTTCAAGGGCCGGACCATACTCCTTGCGGAGGACGTGGAACTCAACCAGGAAATCGTCATTGCCCTGCTGGAAGAAACCGGCGTTGCCATAGAGTGCGCCGTAAACGGCGCGGAAGCATTCAGGATGTTCCGGGAAAACCCCGAAAAATACAACGCCATCCTCATGGACATCCAAATGCCCGAAATGGACGGTTTTGAAGCCACCCGGCTTATCCGTAATTTTGAGCGGGAACGGAGTCCGGCGTCATCCCCAAAAGCGATCCCGATAATAGCGATGACCGCCAATGTCTTTCGGGAAGACATAGAAAAATGCCTGGCCGCAGGCATGAACGACCACCTGGGAAAACCCATAGAAATAGAAGAAGTGTTACGAAAACTAAGAATTTATCTTGAGCGGTGAGAAAACAACGGATGAATGCGGGGTGGACAGGACAAGGCCGGGAGCGTTAGGAACTGTAGACTCGGCAGAACGGAACAGCCAGGACTTCCTCTTGTTACCCACTATTAGAGTCTGTCTATAAAGTAGACCCATTATGGACAGACCACCTTGAAACCCGCATTTTCGCAGCTTTTAGGCGAGAAAATGCAAGGGTCTGTCTATAAAGTCAAAAAGAGTGGTTGGGGGAAGGCAAAATTCGTTTTGCGATATATTGCAGAAAAAATAGAAAAGTGAAATAATCAAAACGTAACTATTCAGCCAGATCCACTTGAAAAGGACTTAATTTTAGAGTAAAAGAAAGGAGGGAAGGGAAAGAATAATAACAAACCAGGAAATAGATATAGATGCTGCCATTGCAAATG
>JAITBO010000302.1 GCA_031283505.1 Treponema sp.
AACAAAAATGTTACAGGTTAGGGGGGGGGGGGGGGGGTGTTCCCGAAAAAAAACCTGCAAAGACCTCCCCCTGAGTATTTTCTTCTATGAGACGCCGGTATTACTTTGACTGGGCCGCCACGGCGATCCCCGATGTCTTCTCTTCCCATGCCGTTCCTTTCGGAAACCCATCTTCCAAACATTCAGAAGGGCGGGAAGCCAGGGTCGCCCTGGAGGACGCCCGTTGCCGCTGTGCCGCCGTTCTGAGGGTTGAGCCGGAAAAAATTTTCTTCACCTCCGGGGGAACAGAATCCAACGCCATAGTCCTCCATTCCCTGCTTCGCAGGCAAAACCGCCCCGGTTGCGGCGGTCTTCTCGTATCCGTAGTGGAGCATCCTTCGGTCCGGGAAAACGCCGCGATTCTGGAACGCCTGGGAAAGCCGCTTACCTTTGCCGGCGTGGAGACGGACGGACGGGTATCCGGGGAAACCCTGGCAGGGGCCTTAAAAAAAGCCCGGGACCCCCGGCTCGCGGCGCTTATGGCGGTGAACAACGAAACCGGCGCGGTGATGGATATACCCGCCCTGGCGGAGGTTTTACGGAAGGAAGCAGGCGCGCCTATACACCTCCACTGCGATATGGTTCAGGCTGTGGGGAAAACCCCGGTGGATCTTTATTCCTGGGACGCGGATTCCGCCTCTTTAAGCGCCCATAAACTGGGGGGCTCCCGGGGCATAGGCATCCTCGACCTGAGAAAGCCGATGGAAGTCCTCTGCGCCGGGGGTGGTCAGGAGGGACGTATACGTCCGGGAACGGAAAATACCGCAGGCGCCTTGGCCCTGGCGGAATGTCTGGAACGCCGGGCCGGTCCCGAAGTCTCCGCCGCCGGATATGAACAGGCCGCCCTCCGGTGGAAGACCCTCATCGCCGCTCTCAAAGCTCTGCCCCGGTGTACCCTAATCCCCCGGGACCGGGGCGAGGCGGACCGCCGTTTCTCTCCGTACATACTCCAGGCGGCCTTTCGGGGAATCCCCGGAGAAGTGATGGTCCGGGCTCTGGACGACGAGGGTTTCGCTGTGTCCACCGGGTCCGCCTGTTCCTCCGGCGAACAGGACCGGCCCGTTCTGACCGCCATGGGGGTGGACAGGACCACGGTCTTCGAGGGAATACGGCTTTCCCAGGGCTGGCATACTACCGGGGAAGACATTGACGCGCTGATCGAAGGGATCAACCGGATACTGCGGATACTCTAAGTAAAAATCCGGGATCATATTTTGGACGGAAAACAAGCATGGAAGGCAAGGACGGTTTATCTCTCACCTATCTGTTAAAACCCGGAGAACTCACCCTGAAGGGAGGGAATAGGCCGGAATTCGAGCGGGCCCTCAGACGTAACCTGGAAGCCCTCCTTCGCCTTACAGGGGCAAAGGTACTTCCCGCCAAAGGCCGCTACTTCGTCCAATGCCCGGAGGCCGATGTGGAAAAGGTGGAAGAAGCCCTGTCCCGCCTCATGGGAATATCCGGGTGGGCCAGAGCCAGGGTTTGCGGTAAAAACACGGAAGAAATTTTCCGGGCCTGTACGGAAACCGCCGGGGAATGTTACGACGCGGGGATCAGAACCTTCAAGGTCGAAGCCCGGAGGACGGACAAGAGCTTTCCCCTGGATTCCTACGAAATACGGAGCCGAGGGGGAAGCGCTATCATGGAAGCCTGGCCGGGCCTTAGGGTGGATGTCCACAACCCCCAGGCGATCATCCAGGTTGAAATCAGGGACAAAGCCTATGTATACGGGATGGAACACCGGGGCCTCAGAGGGCTGCCGGTAGGGACCGCCGGACGGGGACTCCTCCTCCTGTCCGGGGGCATTGACTCCCCGGTGGCGGGCTTCATGATGTTGTCCCGAGGCATGAAGGTGGACGCCCTATACTTTCACGCCTACCCCTACACTTCCGAAGAAGCCCGCCAAAAGGTGGTACGTCTGGCGGAGATCCTGGGCCGTTATGCCCTGGGCATGAAGCTCTACACCGCAGGCTTTACGGAAGTCCAACTCCGCATTAAAGAAAGGGCTCCTGAACCCTGGTCAACGGTCCTCCTCAGGATGGCAATGATGGAGTGCGCGGAAAAACTGGCCCAAAGGACGCGCCTTAAATGCCTGGTCACCGGGGAAAGCCTCTCCCAGGTGGCAAGCCAGACCATAGAAAATTTGAGCTGCACCCAAAGCCGTATACGCCTTCCGGTTCTGCGGCCCCTCATAGGCATGGACAAGGAGGACATCATCAGGAAGGCCGAAACTATAGGCTCCTACGCCACATCCATCCTTCCCTACGAGGATTGCTGCGTCATCTTCAGCCCTCCCCATCCGGTTCTGCGGGGCAATCCTTTGGAAGCGGGAGACCTCTACGAAAAACTGGACCTCTCCGGACTCATCGAGGATGCCCTTCGCACCTGTACCGTGGAGAAATGCGCATATCCCTGACCTCTGCCAAGGGAATTCCGTTCGAGAAGAGGCAGTATCCCTAAAGGCATCTGAGTTCCCGAGGATACCGGTGGAGAACTTCGGGACCCTGATCCCCAATGGCGACGAGGTTCTCTATTCTGACCCCCAGTCTGCCGGGCAGGTAGATCCCCGGCTCAATGGAAAACACCATCCCCGGCGCAACCGGCGTCTTTTCACCGGGGGAGGGCCCGGCGCCTTCGTGGTCTTCCATGCCTATGCCGTGGCCGGTCCGGTGGGTAAAATACCTGCCGCAGCCGTAGCCCTCAATGACGGACCTGGCGGCGGCGTCCACATCCCCCAAAAGATTTCCCGGCCTAGCCGCAGCCTCCGCCGCCAAATGAGCCTCCAGCACGATCCTGTGGGCCTTCTCAAATTCCGCGTCCGGCTCCCCGACGAAAAAGGTACGGGAACAATCGGTAAAATAACCTTCAAAGGAACCCCAAAAGTCGATGAGAAGCCCCTTGCCCCGTTGTATAACCGTGTCTCCGGTAATGTGATGGGGTACGGCGGCGTTGGCCCCCACGGCAACGATGGAATCGCTGGTCTCAAACCCGGCCTTGCGCATCCGGGCGGCAAGCTCTCCGGCAAAATCCCTTTCGGTTTTCCCGGCCCAATACTCCCCCCGGGAAACGAGGCTGTCCAGGGCCTGGTCCGCCAGGGCGGAAGAGCGGCGCATAATGTCCAATTCGGCGCCATCCTTGTACTGTCTCTGGGGATTGGTAAGGGGTGATCCCAGGACGAACTCCGTTTCCGGAAAAGAACGGCCCAGGGGAATGGAAAACAGTGCCGGAAGCGAAGGCTCAAGAGCCGCCCGGTCTGCCGGAAACCCGCGTTTTTCAACTTCGGTCCTGAGTATCAATACGGGGTCCTCCCCGTCGGACCAAAGGGCGAATTCCGAAACCGGCATGATCTCCGCCTGGGCCCGGTACAGAGCGTTGACCAGGGCGAAGGGCTCCCCCCGGACGGGCAGGATCAGCAGAAAAAGCCGTTCATCGCCGTGCAGGGAATACCCGGACAGATAACGCAGGTTTGGAGAAGGGCTCACAAAGAAAATGTCCACCCCCTGTTCTTCCATGAGTTCCCGGGTTCTCTGAAACCGCCGGCGGTAAAGTTCCTGGTTCATTCAACCACTCCTTTCAGCAAGATCGATCATTCCCCGGGAGGGAAATAACCTATTCTGTCCCGTCCTGAACGTTCCAACAGGTAGACTTCCGTTTCCACAGAGAGGTAGGCCCTGCCGTATTCGGTGGACAACCGGGACCGGTAATTCAAAATATAGGAACCGGAAGGCATACGGGTCAGACGTTCCAGGGCAGGGCCTATGCCCTCGCTCCGGTAGAGGGGCAGGACGCTGCCGCCGGTCCGGTCGCAAAGGTAGCGTATGTCCGCGTCCGCCGAATTTCCCCCTACAAGAACCGCATGGAAGACGATACCGTTATTGGCCATATACGCCGCGAGTTCCGAAAGACTGTACCGCTCAAAGGCAAGTTCCCCCAATTGCCCGGCAGTCACAAAGATCACCGCCCGCTTCTTTGCCCCGGACAGGAGGTCTGTGGCCGCAAGGCGGAGCCCCAGGTCAAATCTCCAGCGGGACGTGTAGGCGGCGGCGCTGCTCCGGGCCGCCTGAGCCAGGGAAGCCGCGTTAACGCCCCCGGAAATTCCGGTCCCCGGAGACTCCCGGAAAGGCTGTTCCCCTGCGGAAACCAGGGAACGGATGCGTCCGGCGGACGCGCCTATGTCCCGGACCGCTACGGCAAGGTCCTCCTGCAAACGGGAAGAAGCGGGGGACCGCTCCACCAGGACGGCTATATCCGTCTCGGCGGACCGGTAACCGGCATAAAGGAAATTCTGCTCCGCCGCTGCCTGCCCGTTCTCGCTGATAAGGAAATTCCGCGCGTCAAGGCCGACGATGGGCCTGCGGTTCCTATCCTGCACCTGGAGTTCCACCCTCACCAGGGGGAATTCGTCTGCGGCGACCCGCTCTATCTGGACGAAAAGCCCGGAGGCTATGTCGTCTATGGGGGTCATTACCAGAACTTCGTCGGCATTGAAACTGGCGGCCAGAATGTTCCCGTTGCGGTCCGCCTCCGCCCCGGTGATCCTGACCGAAGCGTTCCCGGCAAGACCGATTTCCGAAACAATGGCCGAATCTACGTCAATGAGGAGGAGCCGGTTGACATCCGCCGCGAGGAGCCTGCCGTCGGAAAAAAACCTGAGGCTCTCCGGCCCCCGAAGCCCCTCCGATACCAGGGCGCCCAAATACCGTCCGTTCCGGTCAAAGGCGTAAATCTGCCGGGACGCACCGTCGGCGACGAAGATGCGCCCTTCCCCGGCGGCGATACCGGTGGGAGAAAGAAGTCCCCGGAACCCCTCTTCCCGCTGTCCGAAGGACACGATGAAAGTCCCGGCGGGATCGAACTTGGAAACCCGGCGGTTCCCGTATTCCACCACATAGAGGTAACCTTCTTCATCAACGGCGATGTTTTGAGGACCCACGAGTCCGCCGGGACCTATACCTTTGGAACCTATGTAATACTGCCAGTCCCCTTCCGCGTTCAGCACGCTGATCCTGCCGCCCCGGTACTCGGAAACGTAGAGATTGCCGTCCTGCCCGCGAACTATGTCGTAAGGCCGGTCAAAGCCATTGAGAGGTCCCCGGCTGCGGCGGCGTATGAGGCCGTTCACGTCGATTTGAAGAATTTCGTTGGTGCCGTAGGCCACCACCCAGGCGGAACCGTCTTCCAGGGAGAGAACGGCGCTGGGCTGCCTGAAGGCCACGATATTGTCATACCGTCCCGGATAACGCCCGGCTTCCACATATCGCATATCGTTGTCAATATTGGGAAAAAGACTGCGGCGGTTCCGCACCGTTTCTATCCGGTTAATCAAGAGGAGAGTCTCCGGCGCTCCCTCGCCGTATATCCCGGCGGCGGCCTGCCACTGCCTCAAGGCGGTGTCCTCCAAACCGGACCGGTAATAGGCGCGGCCCAGCCAGTCCAGGTAGAGAGGATCCCCGGGACGGTAGGAAAGGACCTTTTCAAAAGAGAGGATGGCTTCGTTATAAGCGTACCGGTTGTAAGCCTGCACCCCTACCCAAAATTCCTCCCGGGCATACAGAGCGTCCCTGTCGGTCCCGCCTCCCCCGCCGGACTGCTGGGCTCCCAGGAAGAACGGAAAAAAAAAGAACAGCGCCGCCAAAGCCGCAAACCCGGTTCCCTTTATCACTTCATATCCTCAACAATGATCCGCATATGCTTCCGTATCTCTTCCTGACCGGGAGCCATGTCCAGAGCCCGGCGGACCCATACTCTGGCTTCCGGGGAATTGCCGCTTTTGTAATAGGCCCAGCCCAGGGAATCGAGGTAAGCCGCGTTCTGCGGATACCTGTCCACCGTTTTCCGGCAGAGCCGGAGACCCCTCATGACATCCCGGTCCGTATCTACTAGGATGTATCCTATCCCATTCATGGCGGTAGTGTTTTTTTCATCTATTTCCAGGGCTTTCTCGTATAATTCCAGGGCCTGGGCGAAATTTTTCCGTACCCAGGCAGCGTAAGCCAGGGTAGTGTAAATCTGGGCCGACGCAAATCCGTTCTTTATAAGCTGACCCAGTTCAAATTCGGCCAGCCGGGACCGATGAGTGATCACATAGATGTAAGCCAGGGTCATACGGCACTGATATACTCTGAGGGGATCCGCTCCGGCAGTGAGGACCTGCTCCAGATAAAGAAGACCATCATCAAAACGACCCAGCTTGGTATAACAGAGTCCCAAATAGTAGGCCAGTTCCGTGTTTTCCTCAGGGGTAAACCTGTCGGCCTTTACCTGTAAGAATTCCTTGAGAGCTAAATCCCAGCGCTTAAGACCGAAAAGCCGTTTCCCCTCCCCAAGGCTTCCTCCGGAAGCACGGGTTTCCGCCATCACCCGCCGCCTTACCGCCCGCCGGAGGCGGCTCTGTCGATCCTGCCCGGACGAGGGCCCACCCCGGCATGGTCAGGAACCCCGGCACAACGATCCCGGCGCACCACGGGATGCAAAAAAACAGGGCTTACGGAAACGTAATTCCGCAGCAGGGCGTCCCAGTCGGAACCGCTTTCCGGTTCGCTATAGAAATTCCCTTCCTTGATTTTACAGAACAGGCTGCCGTCGCTTTCGGTCCCGATGGCAATGGAATCGTTGTAGTACCTGAGGGAAGGAAAGGTGATACAGGTTCCCAGGGGACTTTCGGGGTTATTGGGAATATTGACGTTGATAAAAATATCGTAGGTCCAGAGGGCTTCCAGATCGGGAAGGGCGGCAAGGGTATAATCTATCGCCTGCTTCCAGTAAAAACCTCCCGGATTGCCGTTAAGAGAAACCGCGATCCCCGGAATTCCGATAAGCGCCGCCTGCCGGGCCGCCGCAGCAGTCCCCGAATAAATGAGGTCCGTCCCTATGTTAGCGCCGGCGTTAATCCCCGATATTACCAGGTCCGGCTTTATGGGGAGCCCCCCCAGTACGCCCACACAAACGCAGTCCACCGGCGTCCCGGTACAGGCCCAGGTGTCTTCAGCCCGCTGTACCAGCCGCACCTGGCGGTGGATCAGGCTCAGGGCGCTGGAAACCCCGGAACAGTTGCTGTCGGGAGCAAGAACATATACCCTGTGGGGCGTCCCCGAACGCAGGGCGCCGGCGAAATCGAGAAAGGCTTCCCCATCTATCCCGTCATCATTGGTCAACAATATATTCATAAATCCTCAATGGAAAATTCCTAATAGATAGTCCGGGTCAGGCCCGTACAGACACAATCCGGGCTCCACCGGCGGGCTTCATCTCGTAAGTCAGGGGATGAAACCCAAAAATCCGCTCGTAATCGTCCAGGCGCCGCCGGTATTCCGTTATCGCCATATCAGTGAGAATGGTATATGTACAGCCGCCAAACCCCTGACCGGTCATGCGGGATCCCAAAACCCCCTCGATCTCCTGAGCGCGCTTTACCAGCCAGTCGATTTCCGGGCAGGAAACTTCGTACAGGTCTCTGAGACTTTCATGGGAATGGAAGAAAATTTTGGAAAGCGCGGAAATATCAACCTTTTTAAGGGCCTCCTCCGCATCGGAAACCCTTCTGAGTTCCTGGACTATGTGCATACACCGCCGCCTAATCTCCTCGGGGAGATCCCCCATGGATTCCACCAGGTCGGCGGCGGCAAAATTCCGGAAATTGACTCCCTGTTTCCGCTGGGAAAGCAGTTCCAGCCCCTTTCTGATATCCTGCCTCCGCTGTTTCAGTTCCTCGTCCACCCCCATCCTGGGAACCCGTGAGTCCATGACGAAGAATTTATACCTGGAAAGGGGTGATTTTATCTTTTTAATCTCCATAGACGCCTCATCAACCACAAGGAAACTATCTTTACGGGCCGAAAAGGCGATAAGATAATCCACAGGACTCGTATTTTTCCCGAAGAATACCGATTGGGATGCGTTAAGGCGGCTAAGGAGTTCCTTGTCGCTGATATTGACCTTAAAAAATCCTTTAAGGGCCACTGCGGCGGCTACCTCTATGGCGGAAGATGAAGCCAAACCCGCCTGTTGTGGAATATCCCCGGCCAGGGTAAAATTCAGCCCTTTAACAGGATACCCCAATTCGGCGAACACCTGTATAGCCACTTTGATATAATTAGCCCAACGGTCTTCCCGCTTGTATTTCAAATTGACCAGGGTAGTCCGTTTCCGTTCTCCCAAGTCGGCGGCAAAAAAACGAAGGGAATTGTCCTTCCTGATACTAACCGCAACCCTGATATACCGGTCTATTGCGGAAGACAGGAATAATCCGGCCTTTGGCTCACCATGCTCACCCAGATAATGGATACGGCCGGGCGCTTCGGCAATGACAACAGGTTCGGATCGGTCTTCGTCTAACTCGTATTCGGTACGGTGGATGGGACCGATGTCCAACATCTTAAAACCTCGCTGAAAATCTTTATATTACAAAGAAAATCTCTATTACAAAGAAAGTTTCTATATCTCTTAATATTATCTGAAAACTCTAATTTATTCAATCAAAATTTTTTATGATTTGTACGCTGGTTTAACCGGTTTCCGGGAGAAAGCGCCGGCGAAGCCCTATGGAAAACCCCGGACGCCAGGATCGCAAATTTTCCAAGTCTGGCGGACTGATTACGCTAAATCCCATGGTATGTACAGTTCCTCACTTTGCGCACCAGAACCAAAGTTGAAGAAATTTAACCACGAACCTCACGAACCGGTGGTCCGCAACTTCACGAATAAACTATAGATTTAACCTCAAAAGTTCGTGTTGTTCGTGGTTCATATTATTCTTCCTGCGTAACATGAGTCTGTAACCCAAAACTCCGTGTACTCCGTGGTTTTTCTTCTTAAACTGCCTGTTTTAGACACAAAACGATATAAGAATAAGAGCTTTCCCTTATCTATATGCTTTGCGGTATAGGATAGAACACCAGCATGGCTTCCATAACCCTGCCGAGGGATTTCATCCCTCCGGCTTTTCTCTTTGTTCCTGTCCAGTCCATGAAAATCCGCTGACCCGCGTTGCCCTGTATCAGGCGACAGGTCCGGAACCATGCTGTTACAATTACGGGTCATGAGGGGTAAAATGAGACAATGGAAGCGTCTCTCTACCTCCACATCCCTTTCTGCGCCGGGGCCTGCGACTACTGCGACTTTTACTCCGTCCCGGTCCGTCCGGACAGCCTCCGGTTCGATGTTTTTATAGACATCCTCCTTGCCGGCGTCCGGGACCGCCTGGCCCATTTTGCCGTAAGCCGGATTCCTACCCTGTACCTGGGGGGCGGCACCCCCTCTGTCCTGGGCGCCGCCCGTATAAGGCGCCTTCTCACCGGTCTCCGATTCCTCCTGCCCGCCTGGCCGGAGGAGGTCACCGTAGAAGCCAATCCCGAATCAGCAGACAAAGCCTTCCTCCTTGCCTGCCGGGAAGGAGGGGTAAACCGTATAAGCCTGGGCGTTCAGACTTTCCACGAGCCTTCCCGCCGCCTTGTTCACCGTGTAGGGGAAGGGGACCTTCTCCCTGAACGCCTCTCCCTGGTTTCCATCCTGTTCCCCGGTGCCTTTTCCGCAGACCTTATTTCGGGGCTTCCCGGCCAGGACGAAAGGGTCCTTATGAAAGACATCGAAACCATCCTTGCCTTCAGTCCCGCCCATGTATCCCTTTACGCCCTAACCGTAAACCCCAAGCTGCCGGGCAGTCCCCCGGATGACGAGGCAGACCGGCTCTGGCTCCTGGGCAGGGATGCCCTGGAAAAGGCGGGTTATGTTCAGTACGAAGTATCCAACTTCGCCAGGCCGGGAAAACGGTCGCGGCACAACATCCGCTATTGGCGCATGGAAAACTGGCTGGGCATAGGCCCCTCCGCGTCAGGAACCGTCATAGACGACAATAACGGTACGGGATGGCGGTATACCGAAACAGCGGATGTTGACGCTTATCTCAGGCTTCCGGTTCCCCGGCATGATGACAGTATTACTGCCGAATTTTTGGACAGGCTTACCCTCATCAAAGAAACCTTCCTGATGGGGTTCCGGTATACCGAAGGGCCGGACCGGGAACTCTTCAAAACCCGATTTGGGGCGGATCCGGAGACGTTTATCCCCCGGACGATGAAACGCTGGCGGGAACGGGGCCTTGCAGACAATAAAAAAACGGCTTTAAACCGTGACGGGTTTTTGCTGCTCAACCCTTTTCTTATCGAGGTATTTGAAGAGTTGGAATTATGCCGGCAGATTGATTCGCAGGCGGGTCCATACCCAAGAACCCATCTTTCAGGCTAAACTTAACCTATAGAAATACAGGCTGTCAAATCCGTACTAATTCCTCAAAACTAAGACGAAAATGAAAAAATTTAACCACGGAGTACCGGAACCTCCGGTTCCCTGGAGTTTCACGGAGGGAAGAGGAAAAATCCGGGTTTTGTAACAAAAACTCCGTGTAACTCTGTGAAACTCCGTGGTATTTTTCTTAAATCAGCTAATGATACCTGAATTGCGGGTCAAATTGAGATTTCAGGGCGTTTAAACCAGTTCAGGATTTGTTGTCCGGGGTATGGCTCCGCATAAAATCCATACTTTGCAGAACAACATACCCAAGAGTCCGCCTTTCGGCGGAGGAGCTTCAAGGCGGGATTGTTGATTACACTAAACCCCATGATATGGGCAAATACTGACTCTTGTTACGCAGGAAAAATAATATGAACCACCAACCAGAGGAACCTCACGAACTTTTGAGGTTAAATCTATAATTTGTTCGTGAAGTTCGTGGTTAAATTGCTTCAATTTTGGCTCCGGTGATGATGGTTCGAACCTTCCTTTACTTTAATACCGAATTAACAAGGCGCTGAAAATCCTTATCCAGCGGCATATCCGCTTCGTCTTCCAGGGCTGCGGTGTTGATGTAATTGACCCCGTTCCGGGAAACGATCACCGGTTCCGCCGGGGTCAGGTCCTCGGGAGGAACGTTTTCCAGCGTAAAGGGCCGGTATACCAGGGACACCTGGTAATTCCCGAGCATCTCCAATTTGGAGGTTTTAACCGGCGCCGTCTTTTGGGTAAGACTGGAAGAACCATCCCCTTCCTCCGGTATGCCCCCGCCGGGATTTCCGGTTTCGTCCGCCGGAACTCCCGATCCCATACCCAGGTCCGAAAGCATGGTAATAAAGGGAGAAACGATTTCCAAATCAGACAAAGAGCTTCCCCCGGCCGTTCCGGTTTCGTCTTCGGGCAGGGGGGTAAATTCGATCTCCCTGGCCAGGACGGCGATATCTTCCCTGGGAAGAGCGGGAGGATCTTGGAAAGAAGGGGTTTCATCCTTCCCAGCCGGCTCCCCTAATTCTTCCAGTTCCTCAATATCTTCGAGCTCCTCAAGTTCCTCTAATTCTCCGGGGATTTCTTCGTTTTCCACCGGGTTAGTTTTATACCCATCGTCTTTTATCGCCACTTTTGTCTCCTTTCCGGAAGTCAATTCCTCAATCTCTGTTATATTTTCCGCTGCGGCGGCTTTTCGGGTAAATGCCGCGATCCGCCCGCCGGAAACGCCCCCACATCCCGGAGGAACCTGGGTTCCGGTTATCGTTTCCGGAGCCGCCCGATTTTCCACAAAAGCCTGCCGGCCAGAAGCAAAATTTCCATTCACTGTCCGCAGAACCCGTTTTACGATTTCCTCCAGCCGGGCTTCATTAAAAACCGGAACCGGCGTTTCCGTGCCGCTCCTGATTATGGCTACAAGTTCGGCCCACGCATTATTGATACAGGCATCAATCTCTATATCAAGGCGCTTCTCACGCCGGCTCTTGATGTCCCGCTTGATCTCCTCGCGAACCACTTCCCGGCGCTGTTCAAGTTCCCGGCTCCAACGTCCCCAATCTGCCGGCCCCTTACGGTTATGATATTCCTCAATAAGGACTGTTTGCAAGCTTTCTACCCGGCTTTTGACTATAGTCATGGTATCCTGCCGGAAGTTGAAGATCAGGAAGATGGTCAGGTATGCGGTACAGAAGAAGGCGGCTGATAGAATCCACATACTCCGGGGAAAAGCAACGATAGCCCCGTCCACAAGCCGGCCTACGTAAATTCCCTGATCCGTGCGAGAAGAGATCATGGCCGGAACCGCGCTATTTCCAGGTTCCAGGGGGGTAAGGCTCAAAAGCTGGAGCCGCCATATAGAAGCGATAGCGGGAATAAGCACGTCCCTGCCATCGCCGGGAAGCCCCAGGATGATACCTGCCGGCGCCTGGAGTATGGCGATTCCCTCCCTGGCCCCGATACGTCCTTTGTTGACGAGGCGCTCGGAAACGGCCTGTAGGGACAGGGAAAAAAGGGCGGTCCCCCGATAAACGTCCAGGGAGTCGTAAAAGGGCATGGAAAAGATGAGCTGTTCCCCCTGTTCGTCCAGGATTATACGGGGTTCTCCCCCGCCTGGAGCGGCTATGCTTTCAAAGGCAATTTCGTCCATACTGCTGTTATAGGTGCGGTACGAGACAAATTCCCCCTTTTGACTGAGTATATCCTGACTATAGGTTGAATAGTGAATCCGCCCTCCCCCCTGATCGATAAACCGTACCGACCGCAAACCGCTTTGGGCATCCATGAGAGAATCGTACAGCCGGGAGCGTTCAGGGATGTCTTCGGCGTTCTGATTCGGCAGGAAGCTGCGCCGTACCGCCGGTTCCTTGAGTGTCGCGGAGAAACGAGTTTGGAGTTCCCTCAGAAAATCCTGAACTATCCCGGTATCCTGCCCGATCTCCTGGTTTATGTTTTTAATGATGGAACCATTATCGAACCTGGCCGCCGGATCGAAAAAACCGGCCCAGGCCAGTATCATGAGGAAAACAAAGAGGGTTGTGGTCGCAGTAAAACTTATCAAAACTTTATTCGATACCGGCACGCTCAAGTTCCCAATAATTCCATTATTCCTGATTCCGTCCCAAAACTAATTGACTGCGCGCTAATGTGCATGGTTTTGGGACAGACTCTTTATGTTTCCGTAAATCGGTACACTACTTATCGGCTTTTAGACTAAATATCGTTAATCTGTTAAAATTCGGTTAGAATGATGAATATATGAAGCGACTTATTGATAATCAGGAAAAGCCAAAAAGGGCTTTATTGGTAGGTATTAGGGATAATTCGGTTTCCAAAGAAGAGTCCGGTTCGCTGTCTGCGGAACTTGCGGGGCTGGCGGATACCCTTGGCTTTGAGATAGCTGATCGGGAAATGGTCCGGGTACGGGAGCGTAACAGCCAGTTTGGAATGGGAACGGGAAAGGCCCGGGAAATCGCGGAAAAAGCGGTGGAATTGGGGGTGGATTGCGTTGTTTTTGACCAGGACATCAGCCCGTCCCTCCAGCGGAACTGGGAAAAGCTCACGGGGATAGCCGTAGTGGACCGACAGGAACTCATCATCAGGATATTTTCTCAACGGGCGAGAACCAGGGAAGCGGAACTCCAGACTGCCCTGGCGGAACAGACCTATTCCCTGCCCCGGTTAAGCCACAAGTACATAAACCTTTCCCGCCAACGGGGAGGCCGCTATGGGACCAAAGGGTCCGGGGAAACCCGGCTGGAAACGGACAGGCGGCTGGTATTGCAACGCATACAGCAGCTTAAGGAAAAGCTGGCGGAAGTCCGTAAACAGCGGGCTATCCAGCGGGGCAGACGGCGAAAGGCGGACATCCCTTCCTGCGCCCTGGTAGGTTATACCAATTCAGGAAAATCCTCTCTGCTCAATACCTTGACCCTTCCCCCTCCCGGCGAAGGCGTTCTGGTGGAGGATAAGCTGTTCGCAACCCTGGACCCCACGGTCCGGCGCATGAAAACCGGCCAGGATAAGCCCATCCTCCTTATCGATACGGTAGGCTTCATCCGCCGCCTCCCCCATGACCTTGTGGATGCCTTTCGCTCCACATTGGAAGAAGTTACCCTGGCGGACATTCTGATTCATGTCCTGGACGCCTCGGACCCGGCGGCGGACAAATACTACGAAACCAGCATGGCCGTACTCAGGGACCTGGAAGCGGACCAGCATCCCATGATCGTTGTTCTCAATAAGATTGACAAGCTGGATAGCCCGAAAACCGGGTCCGGCGTCCTTGAGGAACTTCAGAGCCGGTATCCCGGCAGTATCCCTGTCTCAACCAGGGACCACAGAGGGCTTGATGAACTGGTCCGGCATATAGAAGTCTTGTTGTCCCTGCCGGACAAATGATGAGGGAAAGCGGTTTGTTCTAATTTGGAAGGCTTTTGTGATTAGGCTAAATGATTCAATAGGGAGGTTTTCCCGAAACTTCAGTTTTGGGAAAACCTCCCTGAAATTCGCAGTTTTGCAAGGCCGAAAACCTGAAAAACTGCAAGAGTCTGTCCCAAAATCGTGCGCGTTATCGTACAGTCAATTAGTTTTGGGACATACTCTATATCCAAAGAAATTTAGCCGCCTGGGGTACGAGGTTTCACAGAGAAAGAAGCTGTATACGGCGGTTATTTACCTAAAGGGAGAAGCTCTAAAAACTTCAATTTTTGGAAGTTTTCCGCTGAAAAACAGCGCGTTTTGTACCTTTGGACACAAAATCACAAGGCATCTCCAAGAACTAACCTGGTTTTTAGAGACGCTCTAAATATCGCAGGCAGGTTGATTTTTTTCTTGACTGAATAAAATTGCAACAATACAATGAACTAAATTATGCATGAACAAACGGATGTTCCCGAAGCTGCGGCATTTACGGTAAACGGTAAGTCCTTTACGGACAGGGCGGACAGAAAACTCCTCGATTTTCTCCGGGAAGACTTGGGGCTTACGGCGGCGAAAAACGGGTGCGGGTCCGGAGCCTGCGGCGCCTGTACGGTGCTGGCGGACGGCAAACCGATCCGTTCCTGCGTTACCCCCCTTAAAAAGGTCGAAGGCAGGAATATTGTTACCCTGGAAGGTTTGAGTGAGCGGGAGAAAGAGGTGTTTGTTTTTGCCTTTGCCGAGGCGGGGGCGGTTCAGTGCGGTTTCTGTATCCCCGGAATGGTCCTGAGCGCCAAGGCCCTGCTGGAAGGCAACAGTAATCCAGCCGGGGAGGACATACACAAGGCCCTCCGTTTCAATATCTGCCGCTGTACCGGATATGTCAAAATCATCAAGGCTGTCGAAATAGCGGCGCGGCTTTTCCGCGAAAACACGGCGGTTCCCGGCCTGCGGTTTTCCGGCGCTTTGGGGGAACGGATGCACCGGGTGGATGTGGCGGCAAAAACTCTGGGCACGGGGAAGTATGTGGACGATTTTGTTTTTGAGGGAATGGCCTACGCTTCGGCCCTTCGTTCGGCCCATCCCCGGGCAAGGGTCCTTAAATTAGACGCCTCCAAAGCTCTGGCCCACCCCGACTGTATGGCGGTCCTTACGGCGAAGGACGTGCCGGGAAACATCAAGATAGGCCATCTGGCATTTCTCTCCGATTACGATGTGATGATAGCCGAAGGGGGAATCACCCGCTTTATAGGCGACACAATCGCTGTTGTCGTTTCCCGCACAAAAGACAGCCTTGACAAGATAAAGTCCCTGATTCAGGTCGATTATGAGGTTCTCAAGCCGCTGACCAGCCCGGCGGAGGCTATGGTGCCGGGAGCGCCCCTTATTCACAACAAGGAAAATAACATCCTTTCCCACGAACACCTGATCCGGGGAAACGCGGACGAGGCGCTGGCAAAATCAAAATACGTAGTGACGAACCGTTATTCTGTTCCTTTTACGGAACACGCATTTATGGAACCCGAATGCGCCATTGCCATGCCCGACAGGGAAGACGGGCTGGTTCTGTATTCCGCCGGGCAGAGTATCTACGATGAACAGCGGGAGTGTTCCCGTATGCTGGGGATACCGCCGGAGAAGATCCACGTAAAGGGCCAGCTTGTGGGCGGCGGATTCGGCGGCAAGGAAGATATGAGCGTTCAGCATCACGCCTGCCTTGCGGCATGGATAGTGAAAAAGCCGATAAAGGTGCTTCTTACCCGGCAGGAAAGCATCAACCTTCACCCAAAACGGCACGCCATGGAAATGGAATTTACCACCGGCTGCGATGAAAACGGCAGGCTTACGGCCATGAAAGCGGTCCTGGTCTCCGACACCGGTGCCTATGCCAGTCTGGGGGGGCCGGTACTCCAGCGGGCCTGCACCCATGCGGCGGGGCCCTACGATTATCAGGTGATCGATATTGACGGCAAGGCGGTGTATACCAACAACATTCCTGCGGGCGCGTTCCGGGGCTTCGGCGTGCCCCAGAGTTGTTTTGCCGCTGAAAGCAACCTTAATCTTTTGGCCGAACTCGTCGGCATCAGCCCCTGGGAGATACGGTACCGCAACGCCATACGTCCGGGCCGGCCGCTTCCCAACGGACAACTGGCCGGGGACGATGTGGAACTGGAAGCCTGCCTGTCGGCCTTAAAGCCCCATTATGATGCAACTCTGGCCCAAGGGAAACACGCGGGTATCGCCTGTGCCATGAAGAATTCCGGAATAGGCGTCGGACTTCCTGACATAGGCCGCTGTATCCTTTCGGTGGAACAGGGACTGGTGCATATCCGTACCAGCGCTGCCTGTATAGGTCAAGGGATCGCCACGGTTACTACCCAAATCGTCTGCGATACCCTGGGGCTTCCCCCGGACAGGATCGTTGCCGAGATGCCCGACACAAAACGTACCCCCAATTCGGGGACCACCACCGCTTCCCGGCAGTCGCTGTTTACCGGAGAGGCCGTCCTGCAAGCAGCGCTGAAGCTGAAGGCCGCTCTTGACGAGCTAGGCGGCGATCCTGCCCGCCTGGAAGGACAGGAATACTACGGTGAATATTCGGGGGTTACCGATCCCATGGGCAGTGGCAAACCTAATCCGGTAAGCCACATAGCTTACGGGTATGCCGCTGTTCTGGCCGTCCTCGACGCGGATGGCCGGGTGGAAAAGCTCACCGCCGCTTACGACATAGGCACGGTGGTAAATCCCTCCGCCGCAGAAGGCCAAATCGAGGGGGGGCTGCTTATGGGCATGGGGTACGCCCTTACCGAAGACTTCCCCATGGAAGGAGGCTGCCCGAAAGCCAAATACGGTACGCTGGGACTGATCCGGGCCCCCGACGCGCCGCCTATGGAAATCATCTTTGTAAAGCCAAAGAACCCCGGCCCTCTCGCCAAAGGCGTCAAGGGAGTAGGGGAACTCGCCACTATTCCGGTTACCCCCGCCATTGCCGGGGCGTATTACCGGCGGGACGGAAAATTCCGCACCAGGCTCCCCATGGAGGATACGTTTTATCGCAACAAACATGAACAGTGATGCTGTGCTGGTAGTTATCAAAGGTGCGGGGGATATTGCATCGGGAATCGCCCTCCGTCTGCATCATGGGGGTTTCGCCGTAGCCATGACCGAAACAGCCGCTCCCACAGCAGTCCGGCGCAGGGTCTGTTTTTCCCAGGCGGTCTATGAGGGAAGAACGCAGGTAGAAGATATAACCGCAGTATTGGTGCGGGACGATGCGGAAATGTTGCGGGCTTTTGCGGAAAATCGCATTGCTGTTTTTGTCGATCCCTCCGTGTCAATCATAAGGCGCAGCAGTCCCGCCGTTGTGGTGGACGCGATCATGGCAAAAAAGAACACCGGTACTGCCCTTAATGATGCGCCGGTGGTCATAGGCGCCGGCCCCGGCTTTACTGCGGGAATAGACTGCCACGGGGTCGTAGAGACCATGCGGGGCCATACCCTGGGGCGGCTCATCCTCCGGGGCGGCGCCCTCCCGGATACCGGTATCCCCGGAAGCATAGGCGGCTATACGTCGGAACGGCTGCTCCGCGCCGGTGCGGACGGTGTGTTTGAGGCCATGGTGGAAATCGGGGACACGATACGGAAGGGGGAAAGCGCGGCGGTAGTGCGTCCGGCGGCGGGGGGACCCGGCGGTATCCCCGTCCGGGCGGAAATAACCGGCATAGTCCGGGGACTGCTTCCCTCAGAGATCCCCGTTGTCAGGGGGATGAAGGCTGGCGACATAGATCCCCGCTGTGAACGGGAACACTGCTTTACAGTGTCGGATAAAGCCCTGGCGGTCGCCGGAGGAGTGCTGGAAGGGATACTGCGATTTAGCCTGCTATAGGACTCGCGTAAAGACGCTCAATCTTTTTAAAAGGCCGAATGTCGAGTTTTGCCGCGAAAACGTCCAATAGTGTCCGCACAAAGGATTGGAGAGGCAACAGCCACGGCGCAAGCGAAGCGATGCCGGATCGGGTAAGGGACCTGCGGAGCCCCGGAAAGCCCGGTCCCCCACCCCGTGAAGGGCGGGGATACGTCCAACACAAACTCCAAGTTTGGCCATCGTATAAGAAGTAGTGGTGATCTACAAAGTATGATGGAGGGATAAAGACAACAGGGGCACAAGGGAATACTATGGAATGATGCAAATAACCATAAAAATCAAGTGCCCCAATTGCCACAGCCCTAACATAACCAGAAACGGAAAAAAACAAGAGTAAACATCGGATTTTAATCCGCAATTACCGATGCAAAGATTGCGGCCGTCAGTTCATAAGTGATCATGAACGCACCTATCGTGGAACGCTCTCATGGGTTAAAAACATGATAGAAATCATGCTGGTCAGGGGAGTTGGCATACGAGACATCGGGATAATACTCCAAATAAGCATTACCACGGTCTTAAAAGTGCTTAAATCGACAAAGTACCAGATAAAACCGAAACAAACCCACTATGATTGTCTTGAAATAGACGA
>JAITBO010000322.1 GCA_031283505.1 Treponema sp.
CATACCCGTAACTTTCGGAACCGGTGCGCTCCCCCTTTCGTAACGTGTTGCCGTTGGATACCACAGATGGTAAAAACAGGGGGGCGTTTCAAAAGTAATTGACGGTACGCTAAACGCGCGGTTTTGGAACCGCCTCGAGTAATAAAAAATTTGACTTTGGGCAGGGAGTGATCTAAAGTATTAATATTGTGTAACATCAGCGGGAAAACCGGTCTCCGGGGGACGGAAGATACAGTTTGGATCGGCAAAAGTAGTAATTATGCCGCGTATAACCGGCGGATCTTTCCGGCGGGCGGCCTAAAAATTAAAAAGATGTTTTAAACATCAAAGGAGTTCTTTATGAAAAAAATTGTTCTCGTAGCAGCTGTCGTATGTATGGCGGCGGTTCTCTTTTTCGGATGCAGCAAAAAGACCGCCGCTGACAGGGGGTATGACATCTACATCTTCAACGCCAAGGGAGAAAACGCCGCGCAGGTAGAGGCTATGGCAAAAGCCTATCAGGACGCGACGGGTGTACGGGTCAAGAGCTTTTCCATCGGCGCCGGCGCGGACCAGACAGCGCCAATGAATACGGAAATGAATTCAAAAAATATGCCTACGATTTATTCCATCCAGGGGATCAACAACCTGGCCATGTGGCTTGAAGGCGGCTATGTGCAGGATTTTTCCGCAGTAGAAAACAATCCCGCGTTTACCAAGCTGGCTTCGGATATAGCGCCCGATCTCAGGCTCTCCTTGGGCGGGACCACCAACTATGGTATTCCCTATAACGTTGAAGGCTACGGCTATATTGTGGATAAGAAGATGCTGGCGGAACTTTTCGGCGTTTCCGATCCTGCCGGGATTATCAAGGACATCAAGACCGCGACATACGCTGAATGGGAAGGCCTGGTCAATGTAGTAGACGCCTGGATTAAGCAGCCTCATGCCGCGCCGGTTACCGTCAGCGGAAAAACCTATAACCTGGCGGCATCTAAAACCGATTTGACAGGAAAGCTGAACGGCGTCATGGCCGTTATGGGTTCCCAGCGCTGGACCTATGGAGATCACTTCATCAATGTGGCTATCAACGCTACGTTTGCTACTATTAATGATTCTCTCAACGCAAAGGAAGCGGATATACGCAGGATCCGGGGTCCTCTGGTGGCTTATGCCAAAGCCCTGGATTTTAAGACACGTCATCTGGCCGGGAAAAACGGACCGGCCCAGCGGGGTCAGGATCTGGTTTCCGAAGCGAACTTCGGTTATGACCAGACCGTGCAGATATTCGCCGAAGGGAAGGCACTTTTCTTTAAGCAGGGCAACTGGGCATACAATAACATTGCCGTAGTTGACAAGGAAGCGGCGGAACGGCTCTATTTCCTGCCGGTCAAAATGCCCTTCAAGCCGGGTGATGTTACCGCTCCCGGCATGACCATCGAAAAACTGGAACGTTCAATACCGGTTTTTGTACCGAATTACTACGCGGTAAACGCCCGCTGCGCGGAAGATGAAAAACAGAAAGCCTATGACTTCCTGGTATGGATGAACACGGATCCTGTTGCACAGCGCTTTATAATCGAAGACATGGCGTTTATTCCCTATAACGCCGATCCTGCGGTAACATCGGTACCCAACTCCCTGGGGAATTCCATCCTGGAATATATGAAGGACGGGGATACTATCGGGGACCGCTATCACGGCGCTCCCGGACCCTGGGCCGGGGATACGGTGGGGGCGTTCCTGATGGAACAGTACCTTGTAAAACCCGTCTGGACAGAGACTGATTACGAGGCCATTGCTGATTACGGCGTGAATAAGTGGATAGAGTTGCTTAATCAATAACATTGCCGAAGTCATACGCGATACTCCTGCACGGCGATGCTGTTTCTGGTATCACCGTGTTGGTGCGTATGGCTCCTTAATTCGGAGGTTTTTATGTCCCTGGGGAGAAACAAATCCATTTATCATGTATGGTTCTGGCCTTTTGTGATACCGGCGTTGATATTTTTTGTTGCGGTGATTGTCCTTCCTTTTATTGTCGGGGTATTCAATTCTTTTACGTTTTGGCGGGGGACTTATTATTTTAACCCTGTAACCCGGACCAGGGCGGAATCGGTTTTTGAATCAATCAACGGATTAACCAACTATGTGAACGCCCTAAAGGATGCGCGGTTTACCCAGGCCCTGTGGTACACGGTCCGTTATACGCTGGTTGCGGTGGTAGTCATCAATGTGGTTTCTCTGGCTCTCGCTTTGCTTGTCAATAAGATGGCGGCGCAAATCGCCGGAGTCTTTCGTACCGTGTTTTTTCTGCCCAATATGCTGGGCGGGCTGGCACTGGGATATATTTTTCAGTTCGTCTTCCAGATTATTTTTACGGATATGATCTTCGGTCCTGAGGGGATCATTCACATTGAGGCTTTGCGTTACATGACCCAGAACAGCGTTAAGGCCCTGTTTGCCCTGGCGATTCTGACTACCTGGCAGTCGGCTGGATATATGATGCTGATATATATTGCGGGACTCAATATTATTCCCCAGGATTACTACGAGGCGGCAAGCATAGACGGCTCTTCCGCCTGGCATACCTTTTGGAAAATAACCGTACCCATGCTTATGCCTTCTTTTACGGTAGTTTTCTTTATGACCCTGGCGGGAAGTTTCAAATTGCTGGATCAGAATGTGGCTCTTACGGACGGGAATTTCAATACCCGTATGCTGGCCTACCAGATACTCCGCACGATTCGGGATACCAACCCATCGGATTACGGCAAGGCCCAGGCTCAGGCGGTAATCTTTTTCGTCATTGTCGCGGTTATAACCCTAACCCAGGTGTACCTTACCAAAAGGAAGGAGCTTGAAGCATGATTGCGAAAAACTATTTTTTTACACGGCGTATGCAGGCTTTTCTTCGTTACTGCGTAACAACGGCAGGAGCGCTGTTGACCCTGGCGCCCCTCTGGATACTCGTGGTAAATTCATTCAAGTCCCAGTCCGCCATTATAGGCAACCCTGTTGCGCCCCCGGCAGTCTGGGATTTCCGGTACATTGTCAACGCCTTTGGACAGCTTCAATTCCTCAAGTCCATAGGATTTACGTGTATCATAACGCTGTTTTCTGTTGGGTTGATAGTGTTGATTTCTTCCATGGCGGCGTGGATAATGGTACGGACCAAAACAAAAATTTCCGGCGTCATATTCATGGCCTTTGTGGCGGCCATGCTCATTCCCTTCCAGGCCATCATGTACCCCCTCATTCAGATTTTTGACGCCGCCGGGCTTAAAAATTTGGGCGGTCTGGTCCTGATGTACGGCGGGTTCGGCCTTTCCATGTCGGTGTTCCTTTACCACGGCTTTGTAAAGGGCGTTCCCATGGGGGTCGAGGAAGCTGCCTTTATAGACGGGTGCAATATTTTTCAGATGTTCTTTCTGATTGTCATGCCCCTTCTAAAATCCATTACCGTTACGGTTATCATCATCAATGCCATGTGGATTTGGAACGATTACCTTTTGCCCTTCCTGGTTATCGGTAATTCGGAAAACAAAACACTGGTACTTTCGCTGTATTTTGCCCAGATTGTGGCCGGGCAATACGGCAATCCGTGGCAGCTTATTTTCCCTGCGGTTTTGATAACCATTGCTCCGATAGTACTTGTATTTCTGTTTTTGCAGAGGTTTATTGTTAAAGGTATAAGCGCCGGGGCGATTAAGGCGTAACCGGTCATTAGCAGAGCTCCCCCGCCAGGGTTACTACCGGGGGAGCTTTTTGACAGCCTCTTGGATGACACGCAGGCGTACTACCCGGCCACCCCCGAATTCGGGATAGGCCCGGTAGCGATCTCCGTCATCGGAGAAGGGCGGCGCCAGTTCCCCCGGAAAGGGGGGAAAGCGCTTCTGCGTCCAGACAACCGAAGGATCGCTCAAGCGGGTTTTGGGGTGTGCGGGATCAAAATAGATGAAGGATTCATGGGCGCCCCGTTCGTCCAGGGGCGCTTCGTCCGTACTTTGCAGGTAGCGGATCACTCCGGATGTAAAATTCACCGATTGAATGATCGCCGAATGAACGGCTTCGCCGTCCTCCCCCCTAAAGAGCAGAATGTCCGCAGGCTTTAGGCTGCGGATCTCGTCTTCTACCGGAATGATTTCCCGTGTCCGGGAATTGAAAAATTTACTCCCTACATAATAGGAAAGGTTTCCGTTCCGGGGCGCTCCGACGGTACGCCGCAGGACACGGCCCAGGTCCGTCCCGGCGGCGGCGGCGATATGGGAAAGGATGTTCCACACAAAACCGGAACAGTCCATACCCAGGCGGCCCACGCAGTAAATGTAGTTGTACACATCGCTTTCCTCCACGCCCTTGCCGGAAACCAGAACGTAAGGCCGGTGGGGTAGGCCGCGGTAGGATCCCGCCTTCATCCGGGCTATATCGAAAAGGTCCAGAGACACCGACCAGGTTTGGGTGGGAATGTCCAGGATGACGATCTTTTCCCTGCCGTCGCCCAGAACTGCGGTGTACCGGGCAAAATCCCCGGTATAGAGAAGCCCGCCTATCTCCGCCCAGAGGGACGCGGGGTCTGCCTTGCCGCTCCCCCGAATCTCCCAACCCCGGTCTGAAAGCTCTATACGTTCCCGGTTCTCCGCAAAGGGCATCCTCAGGTTCATTACCCGGTTACCTATGATGTAGGTTTTAAGGCTCTTCCGGTAGGCATCCTCTATGACCGCCTCCACGCCCTTTCCCCAGAGCCGTGCAGGATCGGAAAAGGCAGCCAGGTAGTTCCCACCTTTTGCGGCGGAAGCAGATGATGCGCGGATGTCCGGCGCAATCGTGTCCGGAACAGCCCGGACAGGAAAGAGGAACAAACCGCATACCAGAACCGTCACCGCAGGAAAGACCGTCCCAGACCGTCCGCAGGAGAACAGACCCATATTCAGAGACCCCCTTATATTATTCAGAGACCCTCAATGTCCTTAAAATACCGGACCGTACCGACCTTGAGTTCGTCCGTGGCATCCTCGTCACAGACGATGATGGCCCTGGGATGCATTTGCAGACAGGACAATGTCCACATATGGTTGACGCCCCCCTCCACCGCCGCCTGAAGCGCCCTGGCCTTGTTATGACCGGTCACCAGGATAAGAACTTCCCTGGCATCCATCACGGTTCCGACCCCGACGGTAAGGGCGGTCAAGGGCACCTGATTGACGTTTCCGTCAAAAAACCGGGCGTTGGCAATGCGGGTATCCCTGGCCAGGGTTTTTATCCTGGTCCGGGAATAAAGGGAAGAACCGGGCTCATTGAAGGCGAGGTGACCGTCCGCCCCCATGCCCCCCAGAAACAACTCAATTCCGCCTGAGGAACGGATCCGATCCTCATAGGCTTCACATTCCAGCGTTAAATCCGGGGCCATGCCGTCCAGAATATGGATGTTTTCTTTGCGAATATCAATATGAGAAAAGAAATTTTCCCACATAAAAAAGTGATAGCTCCGGGGGTGATCCTCCGGCAGCCCTACATATTCGTCCATATTAAAGGTGACGACTTTATCAAAGGAAACCCGCCCCTCTTTGTGGAGCCGTATCAGTTCCTTATAAGTCTCCAGAGGGCTGGAGCCGGTCGGCAGACCCAGAACAAAAGGGCGGTCTTTACAGTTGAAGGTGTTGATCCGGTTTACAATGTAACCGGCGGCCCATCTGCCGGCATCTTCGGCGCTCTTGTGAATCAGTAAACGCATAATTTCCCCTATAAAAGATTGTATTTGAGTATACCCGCAACGGTAACCGCCAGGGCATTAAAATTCTGGTCAAACACCACGAGGTCGGCGTCGTTGCCGGGAATGAGGGAACCTTTGCCCCGGTACCGCATCACCTGGGCAGGGTTGAAGCTGGCGGCCTTTACCGCGTCCTCCAGGCTGAACCCAAAAGCCTCCAGATTTTGAACCCCCCGAATCATGGTAAGCCCCGATCCGGCGATGACATCATCGGCTTTCCGGTGGAACATACCATCTTTGAAGAACACTTCCTCCCCGTTGGCAAAGAAGGGGCCTTCCTGCTGTCCCGTAGGTTTCAGGCTGTCGGTGACCAGCACAATCTTGTCGATAGGCTTATCCCGCAGAAGCAGCTTGAACAAGTCCGGGTGTACATGATAACCGTCGGCAATGATTTCGCAAGACATTTCCGGGTGGATCAGGATGGCCCCCACGGCATTGGGGTTGCGGTGATCCATCTTGCTCATGGCGTTAAAGAGATGGGTCGAATGGAGTATCCCCGCCTGCATACCCTCCACCATGTTTTCGTACCTGGCGTCCGTGTGTCCCGCCTGGAGGATTATCCCCTTCTTTATGCAGTAAAGGGCCAGTTCTCTCATGCCCTTGATCTCCGGGGCAACGGTCATGTTGACGATGTGTCCGCCCGCCGCCTCCCACAACCTTTCCATGTAAGGAATGTCCACAGCCTTGAGGGTTTCCGGCCTCTGCACCCCCAGGCGGGACGGAGACAGGAAGGGGCCTTCCAGATGCAGCCCCATGATCCGTGCGCCCGGTTCCCTGCCTATAGCCGCCGCCACATTCCGTACCGCATCGATCATCTCCTCCGATCCCGTGGGGTACAGGGTCGGATTGAAGGCGGTTACTCCGCTTTTGGTCAGGTTTCGGGACATTTCGATCACCGATTCGGTCGAAGCGTCGTCGGTCCCATATCCTCCGGTCCCGTGGATGTGGGTGTCGATGAATCCCGGGGCTATATACGCGCCCCCCACATCCAAAATTTCGGTAGAAGCGGGGAAACGCTTCTGTTCAAAACGTTTTTTGGAAAAAACATCCGATACCACGCCGTCTTCAACAAGCACCGCGCATTGTTCCATGACGGCAAAACTCGTCAATACTGTTCCGTTGTGCAGACAAATGGGGTTCATAATAACTCCGTTACTTTAAATATAAGGGATAATCGCCGGAATACAAATCTAGGGTAAACGCATAGAAAATCACCTTCATCCGGGAAGCGGGAGGTTTGACAGCCTGTATCTATAAAAGCCGCCGCCCCGTTGTAGGATAAACGCATAAGAATTTTAACCACGAAATACACGGAGTTTTTATTACTAATCGGGTTTCATCTCCATAAAACTCCGTGGTTTTTTCCACGAAGTACCGCCAGATCCCAAGGGTACTGTGCCCTTCGATGGTTATTAGCCGAACAATTTAGACATACTCTCATTTCTATGCGTTTATCCTGACCCCGTTGTAAAGGGGCCTGCCTTTCCCGGTATTTCCAGGCCGTTAGTCCATCTGCGCCGGGCAGATCCCTTAGAATTGTTCCGGCGGCAGACTGTCCGCCGGCGCCCGCACGGCTTCCCGATAGAGTTCCCGGTTGAGCATGGAGAGGATGAGGATTGACTCCGGGGGAAGCTGATAAGGCAGAGTGAATTCGCCGCCGGGGAATTCTACCTCCGCCAGGAGCAGGTGTTCCCCGTCGGGGAGCAGCGCCTCAAGACGTACCGGCAGGGGGTAGGGGTTTTCCGGCAAGGTATACCTGAAAAGGGCGAAGACCTCGCCGTTCAAAATTCCATCCGCCGGGGCGGTTATCAGGATAGAAATGGGCTGCTTCTTGTCTATGACCTCCAGGGCCTCAGGTTCCTGGTAAATCACCATTCCCGTTTTTTCGCTTCCCTGGCTCTGTCTTAAATCGAATAAAAAGTTAATACCCAATTGCCGGATCCGATCTATTGTTCCGGCAACCGTAAGGCCCGCAAGGTCCGGTACGGTAATCACGGTGCGTTCCGGACCCCGGCTGACCACAAATTCCAGAGTGGTAGGGCCGGAAATGTCGGTCCCCGGGACCGGCTTTTGCTGTAGAATGGTTCCCGCCGGTTCGGAGGAATATTCGTACATGAAGGGCTCTTTCAGGAAGAAGATGGACTGTTCCCCTCCGGATGCATTGGCGGCTGTGGCAAACAGAGTTCTGAGGTCCATCTTCACTTCGTCTATGTTTCTACCCTTGTAATTTTCCACCGTGTTGATCACCGTCCCCTGGCTTACTACAAGACGGATGCGGCGGCCTGCCTTGACGATAGTCCCGGGCCGGGGGTCCTGGTCCAGGATAGTCCCTTTGTCCATGTTCGATTGGGAATACCTAAGCTGAATTCGGGGGTAGAGTTCCTTGACCTGTAATTCCAACAAGGCTGCGGTGAGTTCCTTGGTCCGCACATCGGGCGTCATGGTTTCCTCCGCTCCCCTTACGGCTATAAAAAAGACCACAACGGCAACTATCCCCATAAAGAGGAGAATGCCTAACGCCAGGGAAATAAAGAGCCTAAGACGACCCGCAACATATCCTTCGATGGAATCCATGTTAAATTTACTGAATATCGACATTCTCCCTCTCTGAAAACACCTATGTTAACCGGGAACCGGTAAATCCCGGAGCGCCGTTTAAAAAAGAACGCCAATCCAGGGCTTTTTTGGTACGGTATTGCAGCTTTTCGGCTGCATAAATCCCATTCCCCGTTTGTATCAATATACCCCGGCCTTTGTCTATGCCCAGCACCGTCCCCGGCGGTTCCGTCACGGTTCCCCCGGAATTCACCGCTTTAGATGCTGCGTCCTCCTCCCAGGGCCGGCCCTCCAGGATATAAAGGTCCGCTTCCCCGTGACGAGTCAAGCAGAGAGGCCAGGGCGTAAAAGCCCTGATCCGGGCGTCTATTTCCATGACGCCGGCATTCCAGTCTATACGCCCATCCTCTTTTTTAAGAAGGTGACAGTACACCGCTTCCGCGTGGTTTTGGGGGATTCCGGCGATCCCACCCCCGGCGAATCCCCGGATAAGAGCGGCCAGCAGGACGGCGCTTTTCCGGGCCGCTATCCCGCTTAAAGACGCGGCGGTTTCCCGGCCCGTCAACGAGAGCCGCTCCTGCGTCAAGATGTCCCCGGCGTCCATTTGAAGCGCAATCCGCTGTATGCTGATCCCGGTTTCGGCGTCCCGGCTCAGGATGGCCGCCTGAATGGGGGTAGGTCCCCGGTATCTGGGAAGCAGGGAGGGGTGTACATTGATCCCCCCCATGGGAAAGAGGCCCAGGAACCTGGGACCGAATATCCTGCCGTAAGCGAAGGAAACCAGAAGGTCCGGCTTTAGGGCGCTGACCGCCTCCCGAACTTCCGCGCCGAGCTTCTCCGGTTTCAGTATCACAAAGCCGGGCTTTCCCCGTTCCCCCAGAGCCGCCGACAACACCGTAGCTGCGACGCCCACTTCGGTGGGTTCCGGCGTCCCGCGCCGTCCTTTGGGGGTATCCGCATTGGTAAGCACCCCCACAACTTCGCACACATCCTCCATGCCGGAGGCGGCCAAGGCTTCCAGCGCCGGCACAGCTATCCCCGGACTTCCCGCAAAGAGTACGCGCAAACATATTTGTGTCCCCATCTATGCCCGCTGCTTCTTTTCAAATTTCGTCAAAATCCTGTTCCGTTTCGGCTCGGAAATCCGGTCTATAAAGAGGACCCCTTCCAGATGATCGTATTCATGGAGTATCACCCGGGCCAGAATTCCCGCAGCTCCCAAGGTGAATGGCCGGCCCTTCTCGTTCCAGGCCTGAACCCGTATATGGGAAGGCCGGGCCACATCAGCCCAAAGTCCGGGTATAGAAAGACAACCTTCCTCGTATTTAACCTGATCCGTGGAAGTCTCAATAATTGAAGGATTGATGAATACCCGGGGTATGTCGCCTTCAATATGAACCACAAAAATCCGCTTCATCAGTCCTATCTGGGGCCCCGCAAGGCCGACTCCCTTGCCTCCATGCAGAGTCTCAATCATGTCCTCGGCTATCTTCCTGTACTGAGCGTCTATGGGTCTAATCGTTTCCGCCTTTTGCCGTAAAAGCTCGTTTCCAAGGATTAATATCTCCATATACCAAAAATATTACACAAAAAAAGAGAACGGGGAAAGCCGGTGACACAGAGATGCGGAATAAACGCATAGAAATTTTTATCCACGGATTAACACTGATGACGAAAATCCACTGCAAATTAAAGCCCCGCGAGACGTATAGCGCTTTAACCTCCGCGAGACATTAGGAACTGTACATATTTTGCGGATCAAATTTAGCGTATATATTCGGACAGGATACTCCGCCGCTTACCCTTACTTAACTCATGTTACGCAGGAAGAATAATATAAACCACTAACCACACGAACTTTTGAGGTTAAGCCCATAGTTTATTCGTGAAGTTTGTGGTTAAATTTCTTCAATTTTGGTTCCGGTGCGTAAGGTGAGTTACTTAACCCGCGCCAGGGTAACCGCCGCGGTAACCACAATGTCTTCTACCGAAGCGCCCCGGGAAAGGTCGCTGATGGGTTTGGCAAAGCCCTGGAGGAAGGGGCCGAAAGCTTCGGCCTTGCCCAGACGCTGGACCAGTTTGTACCCTATGTTACCCGCCCCCAAATCAGGGAAGACCAGGGTGTTGACTTTTCCCCTGATGGGGCTGCCGGGGGCTTTCTTGTCCGTTACCGAAGGAACCAGGGCCGCGTCCGCCTGGATTTCTCCGTCAACGATAAGATTGGGGGCCTTGGCCTTTATTATATCCAGGGCTTCCTTTACCTTGAGTACATTAGGATGATCGCCGCCTGAACCTTTGGTTGAAAAGGAGAGAAGGGCAACCACCGGCTCCGCGTCCAGAAATTCCCGGCAGGACTGGGCGGCGGATATGGCGATTTCCGCAAGTTGTCCGGCGACAGGGTCCGGAACAACGGCGCAGTCCGAGAAGATAAAGGCCCCGTCAATTCCCCAAGAACTGTCGGGGGTCTGCATGACAAAGCAGGAAGAAGCGGTTTTGGAACCCGGAGTAGTCCCGATGATGGTAAGCCCTGCCCGGAGTACATCGGCGGTGGCACTTTCCGCCCCGGCTACCATGGCGTCCGCGTCCCTCGTATGGACCATCATGGCTCCCCAGCGCAGAAAATGCAGGACATCCTTTTTCGCCTGTTCTTCGGTTATGCCTTTACGTTTCCGCAGTTCAAAAAATTCATGGGCATATTTTTCCACCAACGGAGATTGTACGGGGTCCGCCAGGGCAATACCGTTAAGGTTAACCCCTTCCGCAGCGGCGGCTTTCTGAATTTCCGCTTCGGCTCCCACCAGGGTAACCGAGGCCGCAAGGCCCTCATCAACAATGATCCGGGCGGCTTTAATGGTCCGCGGTTCAGTTCCTTCAGCCAGAACCAGCCGTTTTTGCAGAGTCCTGGCCTTATTTTTCATATCTTTGACAAAATCCATGATCTTCTCCTTATTCAAGCGGGAATAGTATGTTTGATGTATAGCATACTCTGTTCCGCGCCTGTTTGCAAGCTGAAAGTACGGTATGTCAGGACCAGCACATATAAACCTTTATTCTTCGACTTATGAAACCAATCCGCAAAAATCCGTGCATTTTATTTATGCACAGTTCCTAACTGCCCTGGATTATTACGAAAGGGGACAATGCTTTGACAGAATGTGTATTTTTTGCATTTTAAAATATACGCCAATTTTTTCATATATTGTAATATTAGAGTTGTTTAGAAACTTCAGTTTCTAAACAACTTCCGCTAAAAAACGCGGTTTTGCAAGGCTTTAGCCTAAAAAACCGCAAGACTTGTGAGACAACCAACCGGGTTATCGAACAAGTCTATTGATAGAGGATTTCCCAAAACCGTGCGTGTTAGCGCACAAGTCAATTAGTTTTGGGACAGGATCGATGCCGCCTGATACTTTATGATGCTTTTAGATTGGTGATACATTTCGTTGTATTGTCTTTTTTTCATATTTTAATAGCCGAAGTTATTGTTTTAAAAATCTTTCAAAACCATAATTTTAAGAGGGGATATTCATTTATATAAGGATCGTTTATGAAACTAAAATATCGTTTAAGCCTTATCGTTATTACGATTGTGGTAGTAGTAGCAGCGGCCATATCCATCATTTTGTTGAACCGCGCGTCTTCTTTACAGATGGACACCGCGCATACAAGCCAGGAACGGCTTGCCGCGGAACAGGCCAGGGCCATTCAGATACGTTATGAAGCCTATTTTCGTACCGTTCATACCCTGGCGGATACCTTGTCTGATTTTGACAAGACCGACGTAGGCAGGCAGCGCAACCGTTTCGATCAATTTATGGAATCGATTTTGCAATCCGAAGACCGTCTGGTCGCCATCTTTGTGGTCTTTAAGCCTAATACTATTGATCCCGGCATGGACGCTACTTTTGCGGGGCTGCCCGGTAATACCGAAACCGGTCAGTGGGCCAACTGGTATACCCGGCACTCCGGAGTGATTGAACACCTCACCTATGAGGACATAGCGACGATTATGAATGACATCACCGGAGAAAACGCCCAGAAGGATTTGATGTACGATCCGATACTCCAGGTTGTAGCTGGCGAGAATACCTATACGACAAAGATCTCCGTACCGGTGATTCGCCGCAAGACCAACGAGGTGGTAGGCAGGATCGGCGTGAATATCAATATGGCCTATATCCAGCCGGTAGTGGACGCTATCATTAATAACCTGGCTGATATTACCGCCATGACGATTTATTCCCATAACGGTACGGTTATTGCCAGTTATGCCGAGGAGCATATCGGAAAAACCCTCAAGGAGGCACAAGGCAGCCTCTATGACAAGAATGCCGATGAGGCCCAGCAATCTATACTCCTGGGAGAAAAAAAAAGATTCTCGGTATATTCGTCAATTCTCAAGAAAGATTTGGAACTCATCCTCTATCCCTTCCCTATAGGCGAAACCGGTTTTACATGGTCCCTAATGCTGGGTACGGAAAAGAACGTCATCCTGGAGGACATCAACACCCTGACCGGCTTTACCATTATCCTGGGGGTGGCTTCGGCGCTTGTCGCGGTGGTCATCATCTTCTTTGTTGCCGGAAATATTGCCAAGCCCATCGTCAAGGTGGCCCTTACCCTCAAGGATATATCCGAAGGCGAAGGAGACCTTACCAAAACGGTAGCCATCCATTCCAAAGACGAAATAGGCGACATGGCCCGGTATTTTAACGCAACCCTGGAAAAGATTAGAACCCTGGTAGTTACCATCAAGAAACAGGCCATTGCCCTTTTCGATGTCGGGAATGAGCTTGCCGGGAACATGACCGAGACCGCCTCGGCGATCAACGAAATCACCGCCAATATCCAAAGTATCAAGGGGCGGGTTATAAATCAGTCTTCTTCGGTAACCGAAACCAACGCAACTATGGAACAGATCACCTTCAACATCGACAAGCTCAAAGGCCATGTGGACCGCCAGAGCGACAGCGTGGCCAAGTCATCCTCCGCCATTGAGGAAATGCTTGCCAATATCCAATCCGTTACCCAAACCCTGGTTAAAAACGCCGTTAACGTCAAAGAATTAATGGCGGCCTCCGAGGTAGGGCGTTCCGGGCTTCAGGAAGTGGCAACGGACATCCAGGAGATCTCCCGGGAGTCCGAAGGGCTTTTGGAGATCAATGCGGTGATGGAAAATATTGCCAGCCAGACAAACCTCTTGTCCATGAACGCCGCCATAGAAGCCGCCCATGCCGGGGAAGCGGGTAAGGGTTTCGCGGTAGTGGCCGATGAGATACGGAAACTGGCGGAGAATTCCGGGGAACAGTCCAAGACTATCAGCGCAGTTCTCAAGAAGATCAAAGACGCTATTGACAAGATAACCCGGTCAACCGACAGCGTTCTTAACAAGTTTGAGGCCATAGACAACGGAGTACGGACCGTATCCGATCAGGCGGAGAACATCCGTAACGCCATGGAGGAACAGAGCGTGGGGAGTAAACAGATTCTGGAGGCCATAGGTCAATTGAACGAGGTTACCCATGTGGTCAAGAGCGGGTCCGAAGAAATGCTTGAGGGAAGCCGGCAGGTAATAGAAGAGAGTAAAAATCTGGAAATGGTAACCGAGGAGATAAGCAACGGGATGAACGAGATGGCCACCGGGGCGGATGAGATCAATGTGGCGATAAACCGGGTGAACGCCATCAGTGGAGAAAATAAAGAAAATATTGAAGTGCTGGTCCAGGAGGTATCGAAATTTAAGGTTGAAAGTTGAGCTGGTTTCAAAACCTGGCTGGCAGGTTGATTAATCTAAATGTACCGATATATCAATTACGCAAGGCATAACGATAAGGGAAAGCTCTTATTCTTATATCGTTTTGTGCCTAAGGAACTGTACAGAAATAATGGCCATTTGGCCATGTTATTTCCTTATGTGATAGCCTTCACCTATACATTAATAATGCGGAGGTATCCCCAAAGGATATCCCTTAGGTCAAATACAGAAAGATGAGTTTCAGCAAATCTTCCCGTGCCCACTGTAACGTGCCCGGTTCCTTCGCTTTTGCTCTCCACAACTCCGGCAGTATCGCCGCCAGATCTTCGAAGGTATAGTTGTCCTCTCCCATGTCCCCAGTTTATCCGGTGAGAACTGTTTTGCCAACTGCTTAAGTAAACGCATATGGACTAAAGTCCGAGATCCCTCTGGCTTACTATGCCCTCCGCCATTATTCCGCTCTTGAGGAACTTCTTTATCAGGCTTATCACCGCTTCGTCCTTCACCGTCTCCCTCACCATCTTTATCAACAGGTCGTGATTCACCGTGTCAAAGTATTTCTCCAAGTCCAGGTCTACTACATACGTATACCCTTCCTCGTAGTACCCCTTCGCGTGTTCTATCGCTTGATGGGCACTTCGTCCCGGTCTGAACCCGTAACTGCTGTCCGAGAAGGTCTGCTCGAATATCGGTTGCAGGATTTGTACTACCGCCTGTTTGCGGAAACAAAGTTTCCGAACCATCCGGTCTATCACCGTCAGTATTCCCAACTGCCGTTCCCCTCCGTCCGGTTTCGGGATTTCCACCCTCCTCACCGGAGCGGGTTTGTACCATCCGTCCTCAATGCATAGTTCCCGGTACTATTTGATACGGTACGGTTGCAGTTCCTCCACCCTCATCCCGTCTACTCAGGCGGCCCCGCCGTTTCCTACCACCCGCTCGCAGGCGTCAAACATATTATCTATGTTCAATACCTTTCCGAGCAGTTCCGCACTGCCCACTACCATGGCCTCCGGTGTCCCAATGCTCCGCTCTCCCTTTGGTTCTTCGGGTTCCACCCTATCCCCCAAAGGAAAGCCAAAGTCAAGTTCCCCTGGCTCTGTTTTCTACTCTCCACACATCGTTCCACCTTCCTCTCACTCGTGAGTCTCCGTGCGAACTATTGTTCGCCTTGTTCGGCCCTTCCCGCTCTGTTCGTACTCCCGCTTATTCTTCCTGCGTAACATGAGCTAGTAATAAAAACCCCGTGTTCCTCCGTGGTAAAATTCCTATGCGTTTGTCCTGCCTGAATCCGGGATAGTATATGCCCCTCATTTCGGATTAATATGCCTTATGAAGGTCCCCGAATCCCAGGAGGTAAAAACCCGTCTTGCCGGAATCATGGCCGTTCTCGGCCCCCTGTACCCGGACCGCAAGCCCCTTTTGGATTATACAAACCCTTTCCAACTCCTGATCGCCACGGTACTGGCCGCCCAGTGTACGGACGCGGCGGTGAACCTTGTCACCCCCGCCCTTTTTGCCCGGTTTCCGAACCCGGCGGCCCTTGCGGAAGCCCTCCTTCCGGAGATTGAAACCCTGATCCATTCCACCGGGTTCTTCCGGGCCAAGGCCCGAAACATCAGGGCCCTTTCCCGGCAGCTTGAGGATCGTCATGGAGGCGAAGTCCCGCAGACCATGGAGGAGCTTACAGCGCTTCCGGGGGTTGGCCGGAAAACAGCCGGGGTGGTACTCTCCACCTTCTTCGGCGTTCCCGCCATCATCGTGGACACCCATTTCTCCCGGGTCACCCGCCGTCTGGGGCTTACCGAATCGGACCGGCCCGAGGTCATAGAGCGGGACCTGGGGGTCGCCGCGTCCAGAGAACAGTGGACCGCCGTAAGCCACGTCCTCAACCGCCATGGACGGCTCTGCTGCCACGCTCGCAAGCCTTCGTGCAATACCTGCGCGGTAACCAATCAATGCCCTAAAGTTTTAACGATTTAACAACAGCCTGAAGACGCCGAATCGGAGAGAAACTCAACATATTCCCAATCCACGCCGCCTGTGTTTTCGGCGAAAGCGGCGGGGATACGGATGATTCCCGGTTCAATGAGGGCTTCCGTCCCCAGGGAGGTCCGGTCTGAGCCGTTCCTGCCATGGAGCAAAACCGGATAACTGCCCAACGGCGGCAGAATTTGCCCACTGGAGGCAAAATCCCAGGTAAGGCCGGGTCCGCTTGAAGGGACAAAGGCGCCGGAAATATCGGCGGTATAATTGCGGCCAAGCATGGACGCGGCTTCCCGCAGGCTTCCCCCGGCAATAGCGTTGCGGATACGGCTGGAACTTATGGGACATGAGCCTTCCAGCAGGGCCTCCACAATATCGGTAGGGATGCCCCGCAGGGCGTTCCTCTTTTGAATCGCCGGAGCGCCGGTATCCAGATGATAGCCGCAACGGAAGTCACTTCCCACCGCGAGGAAGCCCATGTTTCCGTGTTCCTCCAGGAGCCGGATAAATTCCAGCCCCGGCAGGCGCCGGAAAGACTCCGAAAAATCAATGACCAGAATAATCGCCGCGCCCAGGCTTTCGATGAAGGCGGTTTTCTGCCGGAAACTGAGAATGTCCCCCCAATAGCCGTGCCCTTTCCTGGCTTTTTTATGGTTCTGTCTGAAGGTAATAATCACCGGCGTGAAACGGTCATCGTGACGGACTATACGTTCAATAAGAACCTGGTGTCCCCGATGTACCCCGTCGAAGACCCCGATGGTCATGGAAGTGGGTTTATCCCCTGAGGACAGTCCATCTTTAAGAAATTGGGGCCATTCAATTATTTGCATAGCAGTTTGTTGCACTTCGTACATAAAATAGTATAAATATTCATAAAATGAATATTTATACCTTCTAAACTGTGTAATAAGTCCGATAATCGGGGAATTTTTGCATAAACATACAAAAATTCTACAAGTGCGACAGGTTCATAGGGATACAGCATCCGCCTATCGTTCCCGAATCAGAAGCCGCCGGGCTAAGGTTTCCAGTATGTCCCTGTTCTTTCCCGGCGGAAGAGCGCCGATTTCCCTAAGCGCCCGGCCTGTATAGTTTTCCGCGTATCTGCCCGCAGCTTCGGCCCCCCCGGTTTGGCGCACCAGGTTAAAGACACGCTCCCCTTCTTCGGCGGTAAAGGCCGCCCTGGAAAAAATATCTCGCAGGGTCCCGGTGTTGTCCAGCGGCAGGGCGCAAAGCACCGGCAGAGTAATAAGTCCCGCAGTGATATCGTTCCCTAGGGATTTCCGCACCAGTTCCTGATTTCCCGTATAATCCAGAATATCATCAATAATCTGGAAGGCAATACCTATATTATAGCCTATCCGCCTGAGCCTCCGGCATACTTCTTTGGGAGCCTTTGCCTCATGAGCCCCGGCATAACAGGCCAGGGAAAAAAGCAGCGCCGATTTCCCCATGATCTTTCGCAGATAACTGCGCAGAGAAACATTGCTCCTGAACCGGTCGTTGTTCTGTTCAATTTCCATGGTACAGATAATCGAAATAAGCCGGGCCAGGTTGAGGGCGTTTTGAGGGGAAGTATACTCCGCAGTAATAAGGAAACAGCGGGAAAGGAGGTAATCCCCGATAAGAACCGCGTCCCGTTTCCCGAAACGGTTATGTACCGAGGGAAGCCCCCGGCGCAGGGGAGAATCATCGATTACATCATCGTGGATAAGGGTAGCCATGTGAAGCATTTCCAGGGCGGCTGCGAGATCGTAATGTTTTTCTTGAAGTTTACCGAACCGTGCGGCTATAAGGAACAGTCCTGGCCGGAGCAGTTTACCCTTACCGTCAAAAAGAGCGGTAAGCCCATCGGAAATAACCGGGTTTTCCGATGCCGATGCACTTCGTATAATGCCGGAAACCTTTTCCAGGGCTTCCGGCATTCCGTAAAAATCATTCCAGTAAGAAGTCATCGGCTGTACGGATACTTATTTTGACGGCCCATCGAGATACCAGTAGCGCTGGCGGGCGAACTTGGTTCCGTTCCACCACTTCTTGAATAGGGGAACCACCCAGCAGTCCAGCCCGAAGGCCCTGCCGGCGCCGCCGAGCAGGAGGAATCCCGCAAAGAGGAACCAAACCTGATTCCAGGCAAACATTCCGGAAAGGGTGAATACCAGACACAAGACTATCGAAACCGCCGCCGCCCACCAGGTAAAGAGGCCGCCCATCATGGCAAGGCCGATAAGGATTTCTACCAGAACAACTGTTAACTGGAACATCTGGAAGGGAATGTGGGCGGCAATGCCATCCATAAAGGTAGTTCTGAACCAGGTTGCCACCACTCCATTGGAGTCAAAAATGGACTTGCTCAAATCCCAAACCCCCTGGAAGGCGCTCTCCGCCGCTCCCGATGCGGCGCTTACCGCATCCGCAACACCGCCAGAGAGATCGCCCACTGTATCCGCCGCGCTTCCAAAGAGGTCTTCCGCCCCGCCACCGAAGAGATCGCCCGTAGCGTCCGCCGCGCTTCCAAAGAGGTCTTCCACCCCGCCGCCGAAGAGATCGCCCGCAACGTCAACCGCACCGCCGGGAAGGTCCCCTGCGGCACTCGCGGCGCTTAGGGCTTCCGCCCCGGACTGCACTACGCCGGAAGAGAACATCCAGCCCGATTTACTGCCCAGACTCCAGGAAAGCCAGCCTTCACCTATCTTATTGATCCCTTCAAAGACCCACATAAGCCCCAGCCAGAACCGGAGAGGAAGGAGCCAGTAACCCCTGGTTTTGTACGCCCCAAAACCACGGATAAAAGAACGGCCCTGCCGCATATCCAGGAACTCATGTTTGATGTATTCCCAGCACTGGTTAAACCCGGCAACCTCGATAAGGTAGTGGAGGTTGACGATATGCTTCATGGCCATGGCGAAAAAGCCCGAAAGCTTAATACCCATGGCGTTGGAAACCGCGTACTTGCCTCCCACGGAAACCATAAACCCATGGTAATTTGATTTAAATTTTTTCGCCGTCTGCCCTTCAATATCCGCGATGATGTTATGGGCCGCAGTTTTGCCGGTCTGCACGGCGGTCTCCACGATTTGAGGCAGGGGTTTTTCATTTTCGATGAACCAGAGGTTATCTCCCACCGGGAACACGTTGGGATGATCCTCTGAGCGGATTTCACCGGTAACCAGGAGTCGTCCCCTGCGGTTCCGCTTTGGAGGGCCGTCCCCGGAATTTTCAAGATTCCTGCCAAAGGGTCCTTTGGCAAGATCCAGGGAGTCGGCAAAGGCGCAACCCGTGACGCCGGCGGTCCAGATGAAGGTACCGGTTTCAAGGACGGAACCGTCCTTGAGCTTGACCATTCCCGGATCAGCCCCAACAATGGGCGTGTTGACCAAAAGTTCCACCCCGTGATGCTTCATATAATAAACGACCTTTTCCCTCAGTTCCTCTTCCAGCATGGGCAGAATATTCGGCAGGGCTTCCACCACCACAATATGCACCTCGTTTTTGGCTATCAGCCACTTGGCGCACATGGCATCCCGCCATTCCAGAAGTTCCCCGGCCATTTCAATCCCCGTAAAGCCCCCGCCGGCCACGACAAAGGTAAGCATCTTCTGACGCTTGACCCGGTCCTGTTCGGCCACCGCCTTCTCAAAAATATCGTCAATATGATACCGGAGCTTCATGGCGTCATCAAAGGACCAGAGGGTAAAAGAATTTTCTTTAATTCCCGAAATCCCGAAGAATTCCGGCTCGGCGCCGCTGCCCAGAATCAGATAATCGTAATCGTAGACCCTTACTGAGGACCGGGCCTGTTTCTTGTCAAAATCAACGGAAACAACAGTGTCAAGGACTACCTTAACTTTGGAGGCCCCGAATATCTTGGCATAGGGAACCCGCACCGAATCGGGTTCAACCCGGTGTCCCGCGACTTCGTGGAGTTCCGTCATCAGGGTATGAAAAGGATGCCTGTCTATAAGGGTGATAGTAACCCCGTCATTGTGTTTGTACTTTTTCGCAAGCCTTTTAGCCGCCGCGATTCCCCCATACCCGCCGCCGATAATGAGAATATTCTTTCCATTCCCCATAAAAAACTCCTATCCGGTTATCTGGCCGACGTAAGGGCCCGCTTTACGGTATCAAGGTAATCCTTGACCTGTATGGATACGCCAGAAATACCGTCGGGCGTACCATTGGACTTGATCTTTATCTTCTCCGGGTCCTGGGCTTTAATCAGGGCGGCGGCGAAGAGATTGGCCTGTTCGTGCCACAACTTTTTTGCCCCCGCCATGGGATAGCCTTTGGCCCTGGAGGTGATCATCTTGGAAGGATTGACACTGGCGGGCATACCCTGAAGTATTCCGTTCCAGAGTACATCCACAATGGTTCCGTTTACCACAGTGATGATGGTGGAATTTTTGGTATGGTACTCATCCGACGCTGCGGCTTCAGCATAATACCAGCCGTCCTTATAGGCGCCCTTAGCAACAGCCTTGTCCTTTAAGGCCTTGGCCGCTAGGTCAAAGAAAGGTTTTGCATTGGCAGGCCCTCCTTCCACGGAAACAGCCGCCGTATCCTGGGTCGAAACCAGATGCTGCTCCACTGCGACGGACTGGGTTGCCCATGCGGTGGCGGCGGGTACGGCGCCCGAAGCGGCGATGGTTTTAAGATCTTTGGTCCCCGCGTTAAGGCTCAGAATATTCCATGAGGCGGAAGCGATTTTGCCTCCCTTAACCTCAATAACCACCTGATTCTTCTGATTATTGACATAATCCGCATCCTGGGCAAAGTAAAACCCATCCTTATAGTTCTGGGCGGATACCGCCGCAACGCAGAACACGGCAAGCGCCGCAAATATACCTAATTTCTTCATGATGTTCTCCTTAAAACAAAAATAAACCTTGGTATCTTTAATAATATTCCTTATGAAAAATCCTGTAAAGCCGGTATGGTACGGGGGCAGGGCAACGTCATTTAACTTAGCCGAACAGTGCGTGATAAAGGAAATCGTCGCTGAAGGTAGCCCGGAACATTTTTCTCCGGACACTGAATCGTTTTTCAGCCACGGCGGTCTTTCGC
>JAITBO010000352.1 GCA_031283505.1 Treponema sp.
AAGGTAACTGATTTTTCAAGATTTGATATTCCGCTGAATAGAATCAAGTACACCTTTAATGCGGGGTATACCATGGCGGATGTTTTTAAGGTCACCGTCAGCTTCCGTACCAAAAACCATACCGGGGATGTAACTTCCCGGTATGCTGACGCGGATTCAGAAGTATTTGGAAGTAATAATGAGACCGCAAAACTGATCGCAAGCGCCCAGCTTCTGGCAGTAAAAAACCTTACCGCCGTAGTTGAAGCTGTGGTTGATAAACTTGAGGACAGCGGCGTTGATAGCGGGAAGGACAATATCGACTTCGACCTCTACGAAACTCTCGGGTATAAAATAGGCGATTTTGCATTCGGATTGAACGCTATCCAGAATTTCAGGCCGGAAAAGGATGTGGAAAACGATATTGGGCTGCACTTTAACCCATGGCTCAGTTATGCCTTCGGGCCTATTGTCCCCCGGCTGGATCTGAACTACTACGTGGCCGGTACGGCCCTTACCAAAAGCGGAGTTAATCCTCCGTTGCCGGGTCCAAAATATCACCGCGAAGTATTTGCCTATGCGAATAATAAGGGAGCCGATAATGTCTCCGTCTTCGCCGTCCGGCCCTCAGTTAAGTTCAATATCGTCAAGAATGTCTCTATCGAAGTTGGGGATCTCATCGCCTTTGCAAACGGCCCCGAAGCGTCTTTTGCAGATGCGGACGACCCCAATAAATCTTCCAACCTCAGCAATGTTTTCTACATCGACTTTATGTGGAAATTTTAAGTTAAAAAAGTAGTCCTCCTCCAGCCGTCCGGAAGTTGCGCCTCCGGACGGTTTTTTACAGGGTTTTTGCGTTGATAAATTCCATGCCGCCCTAAGGGTCAGGTCAGAGGCAACCCGATTTCAAAGTCCGGTCAATTTTAAAAGTGATTCGATGACAACAAAGTCCGGCGCCGCTTCCGTCTCCGGACGCTTCACCCCCGTATATCCACCATGGAGGCAGTACCTTCGTCTGAATAAGACGGACGGACGGTTATATAGGGATTTTTCTTCAGATTTTTTATGTCTTTGCGTATTTCATCCATCCGGCCAGCCAAAAGCGCCTTGTTACGCTCAGTCCGGGCTATGGCCTCAGCTTTCAGGCCATCCAGGGCGACCTTGAGAGTCTTTACCTCGGAAACCGGGGCGGCCTTGTCCGAGCGGCTGGCGGGATGTTCGGGATAAACGGTCCGGTACATAACTTCCAGGGGGTCTATAACCTTCTGAATGGCGAAGATATCCGCCACGATTTTTTCTTCCAGTTCAACATGGGTAAAGATACCCTCGGCGTTACCCTGGTCTATGACATCTTGCTGCTTATCCAGGACAACCAGGTAATCCTGAAACCGGTCCCGCTGGGCTTGCAGGAGTTCCCGAAACCGCCTGAGAACCGCGACCCGCCGGGCAACCTCTTCCGGAGCAAGCTCCCTCTGTAAGTCCGGAGAACCGTCAGCACGTACTTCGGCAGATACCGTCATTCCCGCACCTAACCGGCGATATTGACGCCAATGGAAGGCTGCCCCATACCCTCCACGGATGTTTTGGCCACAATTTCGGCCCACGCCCCCCGCAATTCGTTGAACATATTCCGGACGGTCAAGATACGCTTCAGATCCTGGGAGATATTCGCCTCCAAAAGTTCCTTGTTAAACCATGTATAGAGGGAAAAAAGGTTCTTCGCTATGTCTCCCCCCTGTTCAAAGTCCAAAGAAACCATCAATTCGGTAATAATTTCCTGAGTTTTTACAATAGTTTTGCCAATTGTTTCGATTTTCCCGGGATCTTTTTTTCCCGAGACATTCGCCTGTAAAAGATCAAGTCCATGGTCAAGCTGTTTCACCGCCTCATCGTAAAGCATTATGATGAGCTGGCCCTGACTTGCGGTTTTGATTCTCGTTTCCCGGTATGCGGATAACGCATTCGTATATGCCAAGATACTCCTCCCGATTCGACATGGTACGCCCTTAAACGTACTCTTCTTTATCGGCGTCTCAAGTATAATCTTAAGATTTTTTTTATTTTTTTGGAAGAGCGTGAATTACACTGTCTTAAATCTAACCATTGAGCCAGTTCAAAACCCGGTTAGCGTGGACCTATGGCCCGATAAAACCGGCTCACTTTTTAGCCTAATCAAGGTACTAAGGAACTGTACAGAAATAACATACTGTGCATTTTATTTATGTACAGTTCCTAAACTACTAAACCCCTTCTATACAAAGGTGATCCGGTCCGGCTCCTGGGGATGAGCCTCCTTTGTGGCAGCGGGAACGCCAATGGCTATGGCCGCCGCAAAGCTATACCCGGCGGGAAATTTGAGGAGGCGGTTAAAGTAATCCTTCCGGGGACCGGTAAAGGCCGCGTCGGGGAGCCCCAGGATCACGCTTCCCAGCCCCAGAGAATGGGCGGCCAGGGCCATGGTCTGGAGGGCTATGCCGCAGTCCAGGCGACCCCAACGGCTTTCCGCGTCGCAGCTCGCAAAGATGACCGTGGGAGCGGCATAAAAAATGTCGGGACGATGCTCCACCATGCCGCCAAGAATTTTCCGGGCCTCCTCGTTTACCTCTTTGAGGATTTCGGGCTTCTGTACCACCGAAAAATGCCAGGGTTGAGCGTTGAGGGCGCTGGGGGATTCCCTGGCGGCCTTGAGGATGGCGTCAAGCTGTTCTTGAGTAAGCTGATCCCCGGAATAGGCGCGGATGCTGCGGCGGTCCGCGATAGCAGTCAATACCGGATTGCTCATAAAAACCTCCGTAAGTCAAATCTTAGTAAACCTATGGTACTACACTCACCTTTATCTTTCAAGCGGTATAGCATCCGGTATCATTTCGCCCTGGGAAAGGGCCTTGAGTTTTGTGATACTGTCCTTGAGCCGGTTGATTTCCTCCCGGTTTTTCGCCGCCTCACCGGCAAGCTGTTTTTGCAGTTTCTTTTCATTGGTAATATCCTGGAG